>NZ_AMPR02000042.1:0-12188 GCF_000307735.3 Cupriavidus sp. HPC(L)
CAGGCGCCAGCGCGCCGGCAACGGCGCGCTGGCTTGTCCTTGGGCCGCGCTCAGGTCTCGCTCAGGTCTCGCTCAGGCCGCGGCCAGCTGCAACACCCGCATCGCCTCGGCCGCCTCGCGGCGCAGCGCCTCGAGATCCAGTCCCACGATCGCACCGTCCTGCACGACCTGGCGTCCGCGCACGAAGACGTGGCGCACCGGCGTCGGTTCGCCCGCCGCCACCGGCGCGGCGGCGACGTCGTGAAAGCCGTGGAAGCGCAGGCCGCTGACGTCGTAGATCGCCAGGTCCGCCGATTGGCCCGGCGCCAGCGTGCCGATCCGCGGCAGGTCCAGCACCGCGGCACCCCCGGCCGTGCCCCAGTGAATCACCTCCTCCACCGTCGTCTGCGCGGCGCCGCCGACCGCGCGGTGCACCAGCCAGGCGAAGTTGGCCTCGTGGACCATGCTGCCCGACTCATTGGAGGCGACGCCGTCCACCCCGAGCGAGATGCGCACGCCGGCATCGGCCAGCGCGCGCACCGGCGCCACGCCGCTGCCCAGCCGCGCGTTGCTGACCGGACAGTGCGCCATGCCGGTACCGGTCGCGGCCAGCATGCGGATCTCGTCCGGCGACAACGTGACCAGATGCGCGAACCAGACGTCCGGGCCCAGCCAGCCGTGCTCGCCGACGAATTCCACCGGCGTGCAGCGATATTTCTCGCGGCAGAAGCGCACGTAGTTGTCGGTCTCCGACAGATGCGTATGCAGGCGCAGGCCGAGACCGCGGCCGAACTCCGCCAGCTCGCGCAGCATCGCGGGCGGCAGCGAGAACGTCGGCGTCGTCGGTGCCACCGCGAGGCGGCGCATCGCATCGCCGGCGGGGTCGTGATAACGCGTCTTCAGCCGTTCGATGTCGGCCACCATCTCGTCGAGCGTCTCCGGCACCAGCGCGGTCTTGGACATGCCGGGATGGTCGGCCGCCGACTGGATCGCGCCGCCGCGGCACAGCACCAGCCGCAGCCCCATTTCCGCGGCCGTCTCGAACAGCAGGTCGCCGGTCTCGGCGCCATGGCCGTGGTGATAGAGGTAGTGATGATCGGCGCAGGTGGTGGTGCCCGACAGCAGCAGCTCGGCCATACCGAGCCGCACCGCGGCGCGCAGTACCTCGGGCGTGAAGGCCGCCAGGCGCGGATACGGCACCGCCGCGAGCCAGGCCTGCAGGTCGGCGTTGATGCCGGCCGGCACGGCCTTCAGCAGGTTCTGGAACAGATGGTGGTGCGTATTGATCCAGCCGGGATACACCACGGCGCCCTGGACGTCGAGCACGCGTTCGCCGGGCAGCGGCGCGAGCCCTGGCGCGATCTCGGCGATGCGGCCGTTGCGGATGCGGATATCCGCCGCGCCGGCGCGCGCCGCCGGACCGGCCAGGCCCGTCATGACCGCAGCGGCGCCGCGGATCAGCAGGTTCTCGCGCGGGTTGTCCCGCGAGTCTTCGTTGTTGCATTGGACTTCGGTCAAGATCAGATCTCCGGGGCATGTTCGCCGGCGTGCGCCAGCGGTGCGTCACGGCGCGGCACGCCGTTGAGCAGCAGGTTCAGGAAGACGGACACCACGCAGGCGATGATCACGCTGCTGTGCACGAATGGCTGCAGCGCTTCGGGCAGCTTCTCGAGCACGGACGGCATGATCACCGGCATCAGCGCGCAGGCCAGCGTGATGGCGACGATGGTCAGGTTCGAGCGGTTGTTCTCGTAGTCGACCTGGCCCAGCGTCTTGATGCCCGCCGCGCCAACCACGCCGAACATCACCAGCGCGGCGCCGCCGAGCGCCGCGGCCGGAATCGAAGCAAAGAGCGCGCCGATCTTCGGCACCAGCGCGACCGCGCACAGCATCAGGCCGCAGGTCGCCACGACCCAGCGGCTGCGCACGCCCGTCACGATCACCAGCCCCACGTTCTCCATGAACGCGATATACGGAAAGGCCGCGAACATGCCCCCGATCGCGCTGGCCAGGCCGTTGGCGCGCAGGCCGTTGGTCGCCTCGCGTTCGCTGACCGGGCGCTTGACCAAGTCGCCGATCGCGATGAACAGCCCCATCGACTCGACCATCTGCACCAGCATCACGATCGTCATCGTGACGATCGCCCCGATATCGAACACCGGCAGGCCGAAGGCGAACGGCTGCACCATCGTGAACCACGGCGCGCGACGCACCTCGGCGAAGTCGCCCATGCCGAGCGCGGTCGCGACCGCCGCGCCGGCCAGCAGGCCGATCAATACCGACAGGTTGCGCAGGAACTCGCTACCGTAGCGGTTGATCGCCAGGATCAGCGCGACCACGCCGATCGCGACCGCAAAGAACACCGGCGCCCCGAACTGGGGCGCACCGCGCCCGCCGCCCAGCCATTGATAGGCGACCGGGAACAGCGACAGGCCGATCGCGGTGACGATGCAGCCGGTCACCACGGGCGGGAAGAATTGCCGCAGTCGGCCGATCACCGGCGCCAGCAGCAGCGTGATCACGCCCGCGCCGATGATGGCACCGCATACGCCCTGGAAACCCAGCGACGGATCGGTGCCGATCGCGATCACCGGACCGACCGAGCTGAACGCGACGCCCTGCATGATCGGCAGCCGCACGCCGAACTTCCAGAAGCCGACGGTCTGCAGCAGCGTGGCGATGCCCGAGGTGAACAGCGCGGTGCTGATCAGCAGCGTCGTCTGCGCCGGGGTCATCTTCAACGCGGCGGCGACGATCATCGGCACCGTGATCGCGCCCAGATAACTGACCAGCATGTGCTGGAAGCCCAGCGTGAGCATGGCGCGCGGCGGCAGCACCGCGTCGACCGGGTGTTGGGGCGAAGCCATCGTCGTCTCCTTGGTGGTGGCTGAAGGGCGCTCGAGGCGGCGCCTGCAGCCACAGTAGCGGCCGCGCCGGCGCCGTCATAGCGCAATTGCGAAGGCGATAGGCGCAAAGCGCAGCGATGTGAGACGCGCGGTGCGGTGGTCTTGCGGTGGTCGTGCGATGGTCGTGCGGTGGCCGTGCGGTGGCCGTGCGGTGGTCGTGCGGTGGTCGTGCGGTGGTCGTGCGGTGGCCGTGCGGTGGCCGTGCGGCGGTCGTGCGAACGTTCGCGATGCCGATGGCGATCGCAGCGGCGCTGCGGGTTTGTCCCGGCTTTGCCGTCGGCAATGGCGGCCCTTACGATAGCGCGCGCACCGCCGTTCCGGGTGCCTGCCATCGCATTCTCAGCTCCGCGCTTCCATGCAGCCGCTTTCCGACGTTCCCGCGGACGTTTCAACGCCGGCCCTCGGCGCCGTCCATCGATTCCATGCCAGCGAATTGCCGCATGTGCAGACGCTGTGCACGCGGCTGTTCGGGCCCACGCGCGTGCGGCCGCTCGACGCCGCGGCGCCGCTGCATGTCGAGGTGGAGCAATGCCATATCGGCCAGCTGTCGCTGGTCGATATCCGCTACAGCACCGCGATGGAGATCGAGCCGCGGCCCGGCAAGGACGAGTACGTGATTCAAACCACGGTGGCTGGCCATTGCGAGGCGTTCACCGATGGCCAGTTGCAGCAGTTCCCGCACGGCAGCACGCTGATTGCCTCGCCGACACTGCGCACGCGGCTGCTGCTGGATGCGGCTTGCCAACGCTTCTGCGTGGTGCTGCGCCGGCGCGCGATCGAACACGCGTTCCGCGAGCACTTCGGCTTCGAGCCGCCGGCGCCGATCGCGTTTGCGCCACGGCTGGCCAGCGGCAATGCGTTGAATGGGTCCAATGCGTTGAATGGTGTGGCCGAGCGCTGGCAGGCGCTGGTCGGCTATCTGCGCGCGGAGATGCGCACGCGCCGGGCCGGCACCGCCAATCCGACCATCGACGCCAGCATCGAGCATATGGTGGTGTCGACGCTGCTGTTCGACCAGTTCTCCGGCGACGGCGCCACGCTGCCGCGGCGCTTCCAGCCGACGCTGCCGACCTATGTGCGCAGGGCCATCCAGTATCTGCGGCGCAATCTCGATCGTCCGATCACGATGCGCGAACTCGCCGACCATTGCGGCGTGTCGGAGCGCTCGCTGCAGGTCGGTTTCCGGCGCAGCAAGAACGCGACACCGATGGAATATCTGCGGCTGCTGCGGCTGCAGGGCGCGCGCGACAGCCTGCTGCGCGCGCCGCAGCAGCCCGGCGCGGTCACCGCGATCGCGCTGCGGCACGGATTCGCGCATCTGAGCATGTTCTCGCGGGAATACCGGCGCGAATTCGGCGAACTGCCGTCGGACACGTTGCGCCGCGCGCAGCGGCGCGAAGGATAGCGGCAGTTTTATCCAGCGATCCCAGCCGTGGCGGCGCGGGTCGTCCGCCCCGCCTCCCCGTCGCCACGGCGTCGATGCGACGCTGCGCCCTCCGCCTCAACGTGCCAGGCAGATCCCCAGCATTGTCTGCAATCGGCCGCGGTCCAGATTGCGGCCGATAAAGACGAGCTTGCTGTCGCGCGGCGCGTCCAGCCATGGATCGCCCGCATGCAGGTCGAGCTGCCGGTGCACGGCCTGCAGCACATGGCGCCGCTCGCTGCCGGTAACGGCGACGATGCCCTTGATGCGGAACAGGTCGTCGCCCTGCGCCGCCAGCAAGGCCCGGATCGCGCTGGCGAGGCGGTCTCCGTCAAACGGCCGGTCGAATACCAGCGAGACCGACGAGACCGACGGATCGTGACGGTGGGCATGCTCACGATCATGGTCATGGTCGTGTCCGCAGTGCTCGTCGCAGACGTGCCCTTCGCCGTGATCATCACCGTGGCCGTGATCGTGCTCGTCCCCGCTGTCGTCCAGCACCGCCAGCCCCGGCGTAAACCCGCCGATTCCCAGAATGTTCCGCAGATCGACGCGTGCATAGTTCGAACGCAGGATCTGCGCGCCCTCGTTGAGCCGGCGCAGCCGCGCCTCCAGCGCGTCCACCGCCGCCGGGTCGGCCAGGTCGGTCTTGTTGATGACGATGCGGTCGGCTGCGACGATCTGGTCGACCGCCTGATTGTCGAAGCCGCGCAGCCGCGGATCGTCCAGATGGCTTTCGATATGCAGCGCGTCGACCAGCGTGACTACGCCGTCGAGCGCGACCTCCCGCGCCACCTCGTGGTCCATGAAGAAGGTCGCCGCGACCGGGGTCGGGTCGGCGAGGCCGCTGGTCTCGACGATGATATGGTCGAAGCGTTCGGGCTGCGCCAGCAGCTTCTGCAGGATGCGGACCAGATCGGTACGCACGTCGACCACGCAGCAGATGCAGCCGTTGGTCATCTGGTAGATCTCTTCGTCCGAGCTCAGCACCAGGTCCGAATCGACATCGACCTCGCCGAACTCGTTCTCGATCACCGCGATGCGATGGCCGTGCCGCTCGGTCAGGATGTAGTTCAGCAGCGTGGTCTTTCCGGCGCCGAGAAAGCCGGTCAGGATCGTCACGGGGACCGGCACTGCGGCGCGCTCGGCATGATCTCCGGCGGCTGGCTGGACCGTAGTCGAACGTATCGCTTCATGGGTAAGGGACGTAAGGGCATTCATCGTGTCTCCTCCTCCGCCATGGCAGTCGGCATCGCGTCGGCCGGCACGGGACGCATCCCCTGCCAACGCGCGACCAGACCGGCATGGTCGATATCGAACAGGTCGAGCGTACGCCCGACGGTATGGTTGACCAGATCGTCGATGGAGCCTGGCCGGTGGTAGAACGCCGGCACCGGCGGCAGCACGATCGCGCCCATCTCGGTGACCGCGGTCAGGTTGCGCAGATGGCCCAGATGCAGCGGCGTCTCGCGCGGCAGCAGCACCAGCCGGCGCCTTTCCTTCAGCATCACGTCGGCGGCGCGCGTGACCAGGTTGTCGGCGAGGCCATGCGCGATCGCCGCCAGCGTCCGCATCGAACACGGCGCCACCACCATCCCGGCGCAGCGATAGGAGCCGCTGGCGATGGTGGCGCCGATATCGCGGACGTTGTGGGCGACGTCGGCCAGCGCCTCGACCTCGGCGCGGCACAGGCCGAGCTCGTGCCGGATCGTCAGCCAGCCGGACGGCGTCACCACCAGGTCGGTGCGCCAGTCCGGCTGCTGCGCCAGCCACTGCAGCAGGCGCACGCCGTAGATCGCGCCGCTGGCGCCGGTGATGGCGACCACGAGGCGGCGGCTCATGGGCGCCCCAGCACATCGCCGAGCAGCCGCGCGGCCCGCGCCATCGCGTCGTCGCCGATGCGCGCGCGGATGCCATCGAACTGCGGGCCGCGTGTCGCATCGAGCCCCATGCGCGACGTCGTACCGACGCCGGATGCCGACGGATCGAGCGCGCTGCCGGGCAGGCCGTCGACGACCACCACGTCAAGATGCGGCTGCAGATGCGTGGCGACGGCCCACAGCACCTCTTCATCGCGCGTGACGTCGACATCCTCGTCGACCGCGATCACCGTCTTCAGGTACGGATCCCAGCCGAGCAGTCCCAGCATGACCTGGCGCGCCTCGCCGGCACGCATTGGCTTGAGCGCGACGTAGGCATGGAAGTGCGTGCCCGAACTCGGGTAGTGCACGGCGGTGACGCTGGGAAAACGCTCCTTCAGCTTCTCGACCATCTCCGACTCGCGCGGAATCCGTCCGAGATTGAGGTGCTCGGCCGAATTGCCGCCGACCACGTCGATCAGCATCGCGTCGCGCCGGCGCAGGATCGTCTCGACGCGCAGCAGATTGTTGGTCGAGCGGTCCGACGAATAGCCGGTGAACTCGCCGAACGGCCCCTCGTCGACACGCGCTTCCGGATCGATGCCCCCTTCCAGCACGATCTCCGCGCTGGCCGGCACCGCGATGCCATGGCGCGGCGTGCGCACGACCTCCAGCGGCGCGCCGAACAGCCCGCCCGCAACGTGGCGCTCGTCGACGCCGTACGGCAGCCGTGCCGCGCCCGCCAGCATGAACAGCGGATGCGCGCCGATCACCATCGCGACCGGCAACGGCTGCCCGCGCACGGCGGCCTGCTGCTGCATGCGCCACAGGTGGCCGCGCGAATGCAGGCTGGTGGCGATGCCGGTCGGCGAGTGCACCATCGAGCGGTGGTAGCTGGCATTGCCGATGCCGGTCTCGGGGTCCTGCGCGATCAGGATCGCGTTGGTGATATAGGGCCCGCGATCGGTGGCGAAATGCCGGATCGCCGGGATCGTCCGCAGGTCGATGCCCTCGCTCTGCACGACCTCAAGCACCGGCCCGTTGTCGACCTCGCGCGGCGGCACCAGGCGGCGGCTGCGCGCCTGATATTCGGCGTGGATGCCGTCGGCGCCGACGCCAAGCAGCCGGCCGACGCGCTCGCGCGAGGCGAACACATTGGTCACCAGCGGCGTCCCCAAACCCCGCACGCGCTCGAACACCAGCATCGGATGGCGCCCCTGCGCGGCCAGTTGCCAGACCACGGCGGTCGCATCCTGATCGGCACCGACCTCGTCGCCGATCACCAGCACATCATCGGGATGCGCGGCCCGATAGGCCGACAGAAAGTCGCGGAAATCCTGCGACGACGAGTAGCGCCCAGAATCGCGCCCCGAATCGCGCCCCGAATTGAGCGACGATGTCATCGTTCTCTCCTTGTCACGCCGGCCGGGCCGCGGCACGCGAAGGTGCCGGGCCCGGCCGGCCGCCGTGTGGGGCGGTTCAGCGAAGACCGGCGTAGGTATCGGTCAGCCGGGCCTGCGCCTCTTCCATCGTGCGCGGCGGCGGCGTGGTCTCCAGGCCGATCAGGCGGGCAATGTTGTTGCCCATGTAGTCCTCCAGCCCGTCCTCGTCCAGATCCATCCCCTGCGGCGCGGGGCCGCACAGCATCTCCAGCTCGCGCAGCCACATGCCCGGCTCGTTCGGCGGCGTGTCGGTGCCGAACACGATCTTGTTGCGCGGCAACTGGCGGGCGAATTCGACGATGCGCGACTGGAAGCACCAGCCCGATTCGCAATAGACGTTCGGCGTGTCCATCGCCATCCAGAACGCCTCGAACGAATAATTGCCGCCGGTCTGGATGCCGAAATGGCCAATGATGAAATTGACCATCGGGAATTCGCGGATGATCGGATAGAACATCGTCGGAATCGTGTACGGCCCGTCGCCGGTGTGGATCAGCACCACGACGTTGTACTTGGCACACATCTTCAATGCGGGCCGCAGCCAGTCGAGCGCGCGGTCGGGGCGATAGCCGTGCATGTTGGCATGCAGCTTCATCATCTTGAAGCCGTATTCCTTGACGTGGTATTCGAGCTCGAGCGCGCCCTCTTCCGGACCCCAGCGCGGATTGAAGGTGAAATTGCCGATGAAGCGGTCCGGATATTTCTGGCACAGCTCGGCCACATAGGCCATGTAGTCGCGCACGCCTTCGCGGCCGCGGCGATTGCCGTCGCGATAGCCGGTATTGCCGGGCGGCGGCTGGATGAAGCCCATGTCGATGCGGCGCGGCTTGCCGTTGATGATGTAGGGGCCGTCCATCATCTTGAGCAGGCGCTCGCCGGTGAACGGTTCGCCGGTATGGCGCCAGGCCTCGTCGACGAGGTTGGTGGGATGCAGATGGGTGTCGATGATCATTGCAGTGGCTCCGTGCGGGGCTGCGTTCTCTGGAAGCGGTCGTGGGCGGCGCGGCTCAGGCGGCGAGCCTGGCGCGGGCCTCTTCGACCGTGCGCGGCACCGGCGTCGGTTCGAGCCCGATCATCCGCGCGACGTTGTTGCCGAGGTAGTCCTCCAGCGTGTCCTCGTCCAGATTGAGCCCCTGCGGCGGCTCGAAACACAGCACCTCCAGCAGGCGCAGCCACATGCCCGGCTCGTTCGGCGGCGTATCGGACCCGAACAGGATCTTGTGCCTGGGCAAGACCTTGGCGAATTCGACGATGCGCGATTGCAGGCACCAGCCCGATTCGCAATAGACGTTCGGCATGTCCATCGCCATCTGGAACGGCTCGAAGCAATAGACGCCGCCGGTCTGCACGCCGAAGTGGGCCATGATGAAATTGACCGTCGGGAATTCCTTGATCATCGGCACCCATTCGGTCGGGATGCTGTAGGGGCCGTCGCCGGTATGCAGCTTGACCAGCACGCCCAGTTCCGCGCATTTCTGCAGCGCCGGACGCAGCCAGTCGAGCGCGCGGTCGGGCCGATAGGCGTGCATGTTGGCCTGGAACTGGACCATCTTGAAGCCGAGCTTGCGCACGTAATGGTCGATCGCATTGACGCCGTTTTCGACGCCGCAACGCGGGTTGTAGACGAAGCAGCCGATGAAGCGGTCGGGATATTTGCGCACCATCTCGACCGTGTAGGCCATATAGGCGTCGATCGATTCGCTGCCCGACCTGGTGCCGTCGGTCCACGTGTAGATGGTGTTGCCTTGCGGCGGCTGGATGAAGGCGCGATCGATGCGGCGCGGCTTGCCGTTGATCAGGAATGGGCCATCCATCATCTGGATCAGGCGCTCGCCGGTAAAGGGCTCGCCATCGTGCCGCCATGCCAGATCGACCAGATTGGTCGGATAGCAACTGGTGTCGATGATCATGCGGGTGTCTCCTCGCAATGCTGCAGGTTGAAGGCATGCGGGACCGGGCCGGTCATTGCGGGACGGGCCAGGCGCGCGTTGCGTTCGGGAGCACTGTCGAGGGGGAGCGTTGGAAGAATGCGCCACCGACGGTACTCCGTCAGTGAGCAATCTCCAGTTGAACGATCGCGGCATTGCGCCGCTGCTTGTTCAATCGACCGCTTCTACCCACGGCGCCTTTATACCGCCGTGGAAATTCGGATGTCAAGCGGGAAGCGTGGACGCCGATGTTGCGGTGCCCACGCTCCCGCGCTCGGATCGATCGATGCGGCGTGCGATCAGGCGTTGGTGCCGTTATCGATGGTCCATGCTGCGCCGGTCACCGCTTGCGCCTCCGGCGAGGCCAGCAGCGCGACCACGGCGGCCACCTCGTCCGGCGAGGCGTAACGCTGCTGCCCTGCCATCAGCGAGCGCTGCCAGTCGGAATGCGGCCCATCGGGCGGGTTCATGTCGGTGGCGGTCGAGCCGGGGTGCACCACATTGACGGTAATGCCGCGCGGACCGAAATCGCGCGCCAGGCCCTGCGTCATGCCGACCAGCGCCGCCTTGCTCGCGCTATAGATCGCCATTCCCTGCCCCGGCACGCGCACCGCGAGGTTGCTGCCGATCGAGATAATGCGGCCGCCATCGGGCATGACCGCTGCCACTGCCTTGATCGCAACGAAGGCGGCACGGACGTTGACGGCCATCGTCACGTCGAAGTCCTCGACGGTCGCTTCCGTCGGCGAACCCGCGCGGAAAATACCGGCGTTGTTCACCAGGATGTCGATCTTGCCGAACGCCGCCGCGGCCCGCGCGACCGCATCGGCCACCGCCGCCGGATCGCTGTTGTCGGCACGGATTGCCAGTGCCTGCCGGCCATGCGCCCGCACCTGGGCGGCAACCTCTTCGGCCTGCTGCTCCGAACTGGCGTAGGTCAGTGCAACGTCCGCGCCATCGGCGGCCAGCCGGCGCGCGATCGCGGCGCCGATGCCGCGGCTGCCGCCCGTGACCAGGGCCGTTTTTCCTTGCAGGGATGCCATGTCTTGCTCCTTGAAGTTGATATTCAACGTGGTTTCAACGCGTCGTTCGGCGTGGTTTGAACCGGGTTGCCACACAGGTGTCGCAGGTATCGATCGCCGCGTCCGCAATTCATACCGGTCGGTACAAATTTGAATGGCATTATTGGCACGTTGTCGCCGACGGTCAAGGGATTTACTATCCGGTCAGTACAGAATTCACCGTTCCATCCATGAGCCAACGAGGAAGACCCCGCGCCTTCGACCGCGACACCGCCCTGCAGGCGGCCATGCGCGTGTTCTGGGAGCGCGGCTACGAACAGGCGTCGCTGAGCGAGCTGACCGCCGCGATGGGGATCAACCGCCCCAGCCTCTATGCCGCCTTCGGCGACAAGGCGCAGCTGTTTCAGGAGGCGATGGCGCTGTATCAGCGCACGATGAACTTCACCACGCCGGCGCTGGCCCGTCCGGCCGCGCGCGCGGCGATCGAGGCGATGCTGCGTGACAACGTCGACGCCTATTGCGACCCGACGACGCCGCGCGGCTGCCTGGTGGTGTCGATCGCCGCCGCCTGTCCCGACGATGACAGCGAGATGAAGACGATGCTGTCGAGCAAGCTGCGCACGGTCGGCGAATCGGTGCGCCAGCGCCTGAAGCAAGGCGTCGAGGCCGGCGAACTGCCGGCCGACACGGACATCGGCGCCCTCGCGGCTTACTTCGAGACGGTGCTGCAGGGCTTGTCGATCCAGGCCCGCACCGGGGCTTCGCGCCAGCGGCTGCACCGGGTGGTGGACTGCGCGATGCGGGTGTGGGATAGCTTGCAAGGGGTGGACGAACCGGCCACCGCACCAGCAGTGGTCCCGGCTTCGGCACGACGGCGCGGGAGATCTACGACGCCATGAGGCGGGCTGTCTGCCAGTCCTGATCTCGTGAAGCTTTCAAGCCTGTGCGGCACCAACGCCAGTACGGCGCCTACGACGAATAGAACGCCGCGTCACGTTGCTTCCCGCCCAAACCGCATGCCGCGCGCCAGCAGCATGGCAGCCAGCGCCGACAGCGCCACGACGGCCGCGGCGGCGTGCCAGCCCCAGGCCCCGATGGCCGCGCCGACGGTAACGGGTCCGACCACCTGCCCAAGATTGCTGCCCTGCATCAGCAGGCCGATCACGACCGGCAACAGCCCCGCCGTGGGGGCGACGATGGACGCGCTCGACAGCAAGGTCGCGGGAATCAGCCCGCCCACCGCCGAGAACAGCAGGCATAGCAGGAAGGTCGGCACATCGTTGAAGAGCGGCAGGAAGATGCCGAGCTCGGCCAGTCCCATGGTCAGGCAGGTAGCGCCCACCACCAGGGACCGCGATACGCCGCGCGCCAGCAGATAGCCGGCGGCCAGATTGCCGATCATGTTGGCGGCGATCGCGAGCGCCGTCAGCAGCCCGACCATGCGGTGGGAGACGCCGATCCGTTCGATCAGCAGCACCGGCAGGAAGCTGAACAACGCAAAGAACATCAGGCTGTACAGCGCGAAGCAGGCGGCGAGCCGCAGCGGCTGCGAGGCGCGCAGCACGGACACGATATCGGCGCGCATGGTTGCGGCAGCGCCCGCGACGCCGTGCGCTCGCGAGGACGGCT
>NZ_AMPR02000041.1:0-12301 GCF_000307735.3 Cupriavidus sp. HPC(L)
CATGCGCGCGCTGCGCGTCGCGCGACGCGGCGGCGTCGAGGCGCATCGCGGCCGCGTGCGATCGCGACGACGGCAGTCCGGCGACGAGCGCGCCGATGATGCCGACGGCCATCGCGACAGCGAAGCGCGCATCGCGCATCGGCTTCGCATCGCGCGCCATCGCGCATCGCGCGCGAGCGCCGTTCGAGTGATGCGTCGACGCAACGCTTTGCCATTCGCGAGCTCGGTATCGCTGCCGCATCGACGCCTCATCGACGCCCGATCGACGCCTCACCGATGCCCGATCGACTGTCGAACGACGCTCGATCGATGACCGTCGATGGTCATTGCCCACGGTCGACCACCACCATCGGCCTTGGTCGATCTCGATCGCTCGTACGTGCGCGCTGTCGGACGACGGCGGACACCAACGTCGCGCCACCGCTGTGCGATGCATGCGCCGACGGCATGCGGACATGCGCAGATTTCGTTACCGCCCGCGCCGGCCCAGCTTCTAACATCGGCCGTCCGGCCCGCTGCGCCAGCCGCACGCGGGCGCCTGCCCATCCCAGAGGAGAACGCCATGAAGAGGAGAACCCCATGCAAGCGAGCGTAGCCCACGCCGACGCGCTGCCCGCCACTCACGCCAGGAAACGGCGCCGCGCCATCGTCGCGACGGTGATCGGCAACGGCCTCGAGTGGTTCGACTTCACCGTCTACAGCTTCTTCGCGGTGATCATCGCGCGGCTGTTCTTTCCGACCGGCAACGACCTGTCGTCGCTGCTGCTGGCGGTCGCCACCTTCGGCGTCGGCTTCTTCATGCGTCCGGTCGGCGGCATCGTGCTCGGCATCTATGCCGACCGCGTCGGCCGCAAGCAGGCGTTGTCGCTGACCATCCTGCTGATGGCGGTGGGCACCACCATCATCGGCATCGCCCCGACCTACGACCAGATCGGCGTGTTCGCGCCGCTGCTGATCGTGATCGCGCGGCTGATGCAGGGCTTCTCCGCCGGCGGCGAGATGGGCGGCGCGACCGCCTTCCTGACCGAGTACGCGCCGGCCCGCCAGCGCGCCTTCTACTCGAGCTGGATCCAGGCCAGCATCGGCGTCGCGGTGCTGCTCGGCGCCGCGGTCGGTACCTTCGTCACCAGCGCGCTGAGCCCGGAGGCGCTGAACAGCTGGGGCTGGCGCCTGCCCTTCCTGCTGGGCATCGTCATCGGTCCGGTCGGCTACTACATCCGCCATCACCTGGACGAAACGCCAACCTTCCGCGACAACGCCGAGCGCTCCGACTCGCCGCTCAAGGAGATCGTGCAGACCTACCCGCGCGAGACCACGGCCAGCTTCTCGATGGTGATCCTGTGGACCGTCTGCACCTACGTGCTGCTGTTCTATATGCCGACCTACTCCGTCAAAGTGCTCCAGGTGCAGCAGTCCACCGGCTTCATCGCCGGCATGGTCGGCGGACTCGCGATCATGGTGTTCTCGCCGATCGTCGGCTGGCTCGCCGACCGCATCGGCCGCCGCGCGCTGCTGTCCGGTTCGGCGCTGCTGATCCTGCTGCTGGCCTATCCGATGTTCTTCTATATCAACCAGGTGCCGGGCCTGGTATCGCTGCTGGTGTTCCAGCTGGTGTTCGGGGTGCTGATCGCCGCGTACACCGGCCCGATCCTGGCGGCCTTCTCCGAACTGTTCCCGGCCAAGGTGCTGTCGACCGGCCTGTCGGTCGCCTACAACCTGGCGGTGACGATCTTCGGCGGCTTCGCCTCGTTCATCATCACCTGGCTGATCGCCAGCACCGGCAGCACCATGGCGCCCGCCTTCTACGTGATGATCGCCGCCGCGATCAGCTTCGTCGGCACCCGCTTCGTCCGCGAGCCGGCCTATCTGCAACGACACTGATTTACCGATGACCAGAATCCTGCTTCAGGGCGGCAACGTCCTCGACCCGGCGCACGGCAGCCTGCTGCGCCGCCATGACGTGCTGATCGACGGCGAGCGCATCGCCGCGGTATCGGCCACGCCGCTCGACCTGCCCGACGCCCCCGACCTGCGGCGCATCGACGTCGCGGGCAAGACCGTGATGCCGGGCCTGATCGACTGCCACGTGCACGTGCTGGCCTCGCTGGCCAACCTTGGTTTGAACGCGACGCAGCCCAATGTGCTGGTCGCGATCCGCGCGCTGCCGATCATGCGCGCGATGCTCGAGCGCGGCTTCACCACCGTGCGCGATGCCGGCGGTGCCGACTGGGGCCTGTCGCAGGCGGTCGAGAGCGGCCTGATCCCGGGTCCGCGCATCTTCCCGTCGGGCAAGGCGCTGTCGCAGACCGGCGGCCACGGCGACTTCCGTCCGCGCGGCGACACGCTGGAGCCGTGCTCGTGCGCGTTCCGCGCCGGCGCCATCGCGCGCGTGGTCGACGGCGTCGACGCGGTGCGGCTGGCGGTGCGCGAGGAGATCCAGAAGGGCGCGACGCAGATCAAGATCATGGCCTCGGGCGGCGTCGCCTCGCCGACCGATCCGATCGCCAACACGCAATACAGCGAGGCCGAGATCCGCGCCATCGTCGAGGAGGCCGAGGCCGCGCAGACCTATGTGGCGGCGCACGCCTACACGCCGCGCGCGATCGCGCGCGCGGTGCGCTGCGGCGTCCGTTCGATCGAGCACGGCAACCTGGTGGACCGCGCCGCCGCCGAGGTCATGCGCGAGCATGGCGCCTTCGTGGTGCCGACCGTGATCACCTACGAGGCGCTGGCGCGGGATGGCGCGCGGCTCGGCCTGCCGGCCGAGTCGGTGGCCAAGATCGAGACCGTGCGCCAGGCCGGCCACGACTCGCTGCGCATCTACGCCGAGGCCGGCGTGCCGATGGCCTTCGGCTCCGACCTGCTCGGCGAGATGCACCAGTGCCAGAGCGAGGAGTTCCGCATCCGCGCCGACGCGCTCGGCAACCTGGAAGCGATCCGCTCGGCGACCTCGATCGCCGCCGCGCTGCTGCAGCGCGAGAACGAGCTCGGCACGGTGCGCGCCGGCGCGCTGGCCGACCTGCTGGTGGTCGACGGCGACCCGCTGGCCGACATCGGCCTGCTGATGGGACAGGGCGAGCACCTGGCGCTGGTGATGCAGGGCGGGCGGATTCATACGCGCGCCGCGCGGTAGCGCTTCGGTACGCCCACCTTTGTCGTTCTCCCCCCTCCCGCTCATGGGGAGAGGGTTGGGAGAGGGGAGCGCTGCAGGACTCCCTCTCCCCCTCAGGGGGGAGTGGGTTGGGGAGAGGGGGTGGTGTAGAAGCCCGGCGGCACCGCGACCGCCCTTGCCCTCTCCCCGCCCCTCTCCCGCAAGCGGGAGAGGGGAGCACCCGTGCGCGGGCGTGCTCGATGTCGTGGCCCATCGCTCCACTATCATGGCGGCTTGACCGACCGGACGCCGCCATGCGCATTGCCCCGCTTCCTCCGCTGCCCTGCCTGATCGCCTTCGAGGCGGCGATGCGGCACGGCAGCTTCACCCGCGCCGCCGCCGAGCTGCATCTGACACAGAGCGCGATCAGCCGGCAGGTCGCGCAGCTCGAGCAATTCCTCGGCAAGAAGCTGTTCGTGCGCGAGCCGCGCGCGCTGCGGCTGACCGTCAGCGGCCAGCGCTATGCCGAGGTGGTGCAGCGGCTGCTGGTCGGCTGCGCGGAGGCCACCGAGGATGTGATGAAGCGCAAAGGGCATACCGAGCTGTCGGTGGCCTGCTCGTCCGGCGTCGCGGTGCTGTGGCTGACGCCGAGGCTGGCGCGCTTTCGCGCCGCGCATCCGGACATCCACCTGCGCCTGGTCGTCAACGACAGCCTCGCCTCGATGTCGGGCGCCGAGTTCGATATCGGTCTCTATTACCTGCGCGAAGGACCACCCCCCGCGTTCGCGGCGCGGCGGCTCTATGACGAGGAAGTGTTCCCGGTCTGCACGCCCGGCTATCTGCGGGGCCGCTCGCTGGCGCCCGCCGACCTCGTCAACGAGACGCTGCTGGTGCTCGAAGACGCGCAGCGCAACTGGATGTCATGGGAATCCTGGCTCGGCCAGAACGGCCTGCCCGATGCACGGCCGCACCATCGCGTGGTGGCCAACCAGTATCCGATCCTGCTGCAGCTGGCGATCGAAGGCCACGGCATCGTGCTGGCCTGGCGCCATATGATCGATGCGTGCCTGCGCGACGGCCTGCTGGTGCGCGCCACGCAGGCGAGCGCGACGCTGGGCGGCGGCTACTACGCGGTGTGGCCGCGCGAACGCGCCGAGCCAGCCGCGGCCCGTGCCTTCCGGCAATGGCTGGTGCAGCAGAGCGGCATCGACGGCCGCGCCGGAGATCGAAGCGCCGATGGATGAAGCGTCGATCGATGCGCGCCGATGACCGAGCCCGGGCCGCTCAGGATATCGGCAACCCCGACCCAGAACACAAGGAGCGATTCGCCATGAAACACGTGCTGCTGCCCTGCGGTGAACGCGTGCCGGCCCTCGGCATGGGAACCTGGAATATCGGCGACGATCGTTCGAGCCGCGCCGAGGAGATCGCCACGCTGCAACTCGGCCTGGACCTTGGCCTGCGGCTGATCGATACCGCCGAGATGTATGGCGAGGGGCTGTCGGAACAACTGGTCGGCGAAGCGATCGCGGGCCGGCGCGACGAGGTCTTCCTGGTCACCAAGGTCTATCCGCACAACGCCGGCCGGCGCGACGCGGTGGCCGCCTGCGAACGCAGCCTGCGCCGGCTGCGCACCGACCGCATCGACCTGTATCTGCTGCACTGGCGCGGCGGCGTGCCGCTGGCCGAAACGATGGAGGCCTTCCTGGCGCTGCAGCAGGCCGGCAAGATTCGCCACTTCGGCGTCAGTAACCTCGACCTCGACGACATGCGCGAGCTGTGGAAGGTACCGGGCGGCGATCGCGTCCAGACCAATCAGCTGCTGTACAACCTGGGCCGCCGCGGCATCGAATGGGACCTGCTGCCGTGGCTGCGCGAGCGCGGCGTGCCGGTGATGGCCTACTCGCCGATCGAGCAGGCCCGGCTGCTGCGCCATGCCGGCCTGAAGGCGTTCGCCGCGCGTCATGGCATCGCACCGGCGCAGGCGGCACTGGCCTGGCTGCTTGCGCGCGACGGCGTCATCGCCATCCCGAAGACGAGCCGGCGCGACGCGCTGCGCGAGAACGCCGCGGCGCTGTCGGTCGCGCTCGAAGCCGCGCAGCTGGCGGAGCTCGACGCCCTGTTCCCGGCGCCGCGCGGGCCCCGTCCGCTGGAGATGCTGTAGCGGCCTGCCGCGGAGGGAGGCTTACGCGCCGATCGGCAGCGGCGCCCCGCTCTTGACCTCGCACAGCACGATGCTGGAGCGGATGCCCGTCACGCCCGGCAGCCGGAATATCACGTCGTGCAGGAAGGCATCGTAGGCGCGGATATCCGGCGTCAGCACCTTCAGCAGATAGTCGGCCTGGCCGGTGGTGCGATAGCACTCGACGATGGCCGGGCAGCGGCGCACCGCGGCCTCGAATTCGTCGACCACGGTCTCGCTGTGGCGGGTCAGGTTGATCTCGGCCAGCACGCAGTTCGACAGCCCGACCCGCTCGCGGTCGACCCAGACCGTGTAGTTGCGGATCACCCCGCTCTCCTCCATCGCCTTGAGCCGCTTCCAGCAGGGCGTGACCGACAGGCCCACCGCCCCGGCCAGCTGCTGCAGCGACTGGCGCGCGTCGCGCTGCAGCTCGGCGAGGATGCGGCGCGAGTACTCGTCGAGAACCTCTTCGTTCTTCATATCGCTCGATATCGAGATGGGTTTTCTCCAATCTAGGCCGTGGCGGCAAAATTGAGAAATCCATTTCTTCGATCGCGTGCCTAACATGGTCTTCAGGACAGGCGCGGCAAGACGGCCGGAACACCGGCCGCGCATGGCTGGCGGAACGCCGGTCATGATGCCGAAAGGAGACCGAGATGGACGCTGCAATGGAGGCCGGCACGCTGCGCGCCGACTATCGGCTGTCGGACAATCTGACCGCGCCCGCGGGCCAGGTCTTCCTGAGCGGCACGCAGGCGCTGGTCCGCCTGGTGCTGGAGCAGGCCCGGCGCGACCGCGCCGCCGGCCTGGGCACCGCCGGCTTCGTCAGCGGCTATCGCGGCTCCCCGCTCGGCATGGTCGACCAGGCGATGTGGAAGGCCGCGCCGCTGCTCGATGCGGCCGGCGTGCGCTTCCTGCCCGCGATCAACGAAGAACTGGCCGCCACCGCAGTGCTCGGCACGCAGCAGGTCGAGGGCGATCCGCAGCGCACCGTCGACGCGGTATTCAGCCTCTGGTACGGCAAGGGCCCCGGCGTCGACCGCGCCGGCGATGCGCTCAAGCATGGCAACGCCTATGGCAGCTCGCCGCATGGCGGCGTGCTGGTGGTCGCCGGCGACGACCATGGCTGCGTGTCGTCGTCGATGTCGCACCAGAGCGATTTCGCGATGCAGGCGTGGTCGATGCCGGTGCTGGCGCCGGCCGACGTCGCCGAATATCTGGAATTCGGGCTCTACGGCTGGGCGCTGTCGCGCTACTCGGGCAACTGGGTCGGCTTCACCGCACTGTCGGAGACCGTCGAGAGCGCGATGACGGTCGATCTGGATCCGATCCATGCGCGCGTCGCCTGCTGGCAGGATGCCGACGCGGTACGCCAGATCAGCGGCCACATGCCGCCCCCCGACGGCCTGCACTATCGCTGGCCCGACCTGCCGTCGCCGCGCATCGAGCAGCGGCTCGGCGCCAAGCTCGAGGCGGTGCGCGCCTTCGCCCGCGTCAACAGCATCGACCGCATGGTGGTCCAGGCCGACGAAGCGCGCGCCGGCATCGTGACCTGCGGCAAGGCCCATCACGATCTGATGGAAGTGTTCCGGCGCCTGGGCATCTCGACGCAGGCGCTGGCCGACGCCGGCATCCGCGTCTACAAGCTGGGGCTCGCCTATCCGGTCGAGCCGACCCGGCTGCTGGCCTTCGCGCGCGGCCTCGAGGAGATCCTGGTGGTCGAGGAAAAGGGCCCGCTGGTGGAACGGCAGCTGCAGGCGCTGTTCTACAACGCGCCCGATGGCGTGCGGCCGGCGATCGCCGGCAAGTTCGGCATCGATGGCCGGCCGCTGTTGCCCGAACGCGAGGAAATGCGGCCATCGCGGCTGATGCAGCCGGTGGCCGACTGGCTCGCCCGTCTCAGCCGCGGGCTGGACCGGCGCGAGCTGGTGCCGCAGTTCAGCGAACATCCGCTGCTGTCCAATGCGGCCGACGGCATCCGCCGCCAGCCCTACTTCTGCCCCGGCTGCCCGCACAACACGTCGACCCGCGTACCGGAAGGCTCGCGCGCGCAGGCCGGCATCGGCTGCCATTTCATGGCGAGCTGGATGAACCGCGAGACCTCGGGGCTGATCCAGATGGGCGGCGAAGGGGTCGACTGGGTCGCGCACAGCCGCTTTACCGCGACGCCGCACGTGTTCCAGAACCTCGGCGACGGTACCTACTATCACTCGGGCTACCTGGCGATCCGCCAGGCGGTCGCCGCGCGCACCAACGTGACCTACAAGATCCTGTGCAACGACGCGGTGGCGATGACCGGCGGACAGCCGGTCGATGGGCCGCTCGACGTCGAGGCGATCGCGCGCCAGGTCAGCGCCGAGGGCGTGGCGCGTGTCGCGCTCGTCAGCGATCGCATCGACGTGCATCGCGGCCGCCGCGTCCGCTTTCCCGCCGGCACGACGTTCCATCCGCGCGAGTCGCTCGAGGCGGTGCAGCGCGAGCTGCGCGAGGTGCCGGGGGTCACCGTGCTGCTGTACGAGCAGACCTGCGCCGCCGAACTGCGCCGCCGGCGCAAGCTCGGGCGCGCGCCGGCCCCGACGCGCCACGTTTTCATCAACGAGGCGGTCTGCGAGGGCTGCGGCGACTGCAGCGTGCAGTCCAACTGCCTGGCGGTACAGCCGGTCGAGACCGTGCTGGGGCGCAAGCGGCAGATCGATCAGGCCAGCTGCAATCACGACGAGTCGTGCATCAAGGGCTTCTGCCCGAGCTTCGTCACCGTCGAGGGCGCGACGCCGCGCCACCCGGTCGGGCATGAGCGCGGCGTGGCGGCGCTGCGCGAGCGGGCGGCCGCATTGCGTGAACCGGCACCGCGGCTCGGCGCCGGCCCCTTCGACATCCTGGTGGCCGGCGTCGGCGGTACCGGGGTGGTCACGGCCGGCGCGCTGATCGCGATGGCGGCGCATCTGGAGCGGCGCGTGGCCAGCGTGCTCGACTTCATGGGCTTCGCGCAGAAAGGCGGATCCGTGCTGTCCTTCGTGCGGCTGGCGCAGGGCCGGCAGTGGCTGAACCAGGCACGCATCGACGCGCAGCAGGCCGACGCGGTGCTGGCCTGCGACCTCGCGGTGGGGGCCTCGCCCGACGTGCTGCAGACGGTCGCGCCGCGGCGCACACAAATCGTCGCCAATACGCATCCGACCCCGGTCGCCGAATTCCAGCGCAATCCGGATGCCGACCTGCATGCCGACGCGCTGCTGGCCAAGCTGCGCCACGCGACGGGCTCGGGCGGCATCGACACGCTGGACGCGCAGGCGCTCGCCACCGCCTTCCTCGGCGATACCGTGGCCGCCAATATCGTGGTGCTCGGCTTTTCGTGGCAGAAGGGCCTGGTGCCGGTCTCGCTGGCGGCGCTGACGCGCGCGATCGAACTCAATGGCGTCGCGGTGGACGCCAATCTGGAGGCGCTGGCGCTGGGGCGCCTGGCCGCCGGCGATCCTCTCGCGCTGACGCGGCTCGCCGCGGGCGAAGGCAAGCCGGACGGCCTGGCGCTGGTCGCACCCGAACCTGCAGCAACGTCCGCCACG
Organism: Cupriavidus sp. HPC(L); assembly: GCF_000307735.3. Classification (NCBI taxonomy): domain Bacteria; kingdom Pseudomonadati; phylum Pseudomonadota; class Betaproteobacteria; order Burkholderiales; family Burkholderiaceae; genus Cupriavidus; species Cupriavidus sp. HPC(L). The sequence continues at coordinate 8,834 of NZ_AMPR02000041.1, forward strand.
CCCTTGCCGCAACTGGTGGCCGACCGCGTGGCGCTGCTGACGGCCTACCAGGACGCCGCCTACGCGGCACGCTATACCGCGCTGGTCGAGGCGGTGCAGGCCGCGGAGAACGCGTTGGGCGAGGCCGGGCGCGAGCGCCGGCTGACCCGGGCGGTGGCCGAGCAGTTCGCCCGGCTGATGGCGTACAAGGACGAATACGAGGTCGCGCGGCTGCACAGCGACCCGGCCTTCCGGCAGGCGCTGCGCGCGCGTTTCGACGGCCCGCTGCGGCTGCGCTTCCATCTGGCGCCACCGCTGCTGTCGCGCCCCGGCAAGCATGGCGAGCCGCCGCGCAAGATCGCGTTCGGCGCGTGGCTATGGCCGCTGATGGGATGGCTCGCCAAGGGCAAGCGGCTGCGCGGCACCCGCCTGGACCCATTCGGCAGGACCGCCGAGCGCCGGCTCGAGCGGCAGTCCATCGCCGACTACGAGGCCCGCATCCGCGCGCTGCTGCCGGCGCTGACCGAAGCGCGGCTGCCGATCGCGGTCGAGATCGCGCAGTTGCCCGCCAGGGTACGCGGCTTCGGCCACATCAAGCTGGCCGCGCATGCCGTCGCTGCGGCGCGGGCGGCCGAGCTGCTGCACCGCTTCGACGCGCAGCGCTATCCGCGCCCGGACAGCACGCATGGCGCCAATGGTGCGGGTCAACTGCGCGGAATTCCAATCCGGCAGGCCGACGCAATGGCCGACGCAATGGCCGATGCAAAGTCGGACGCAAAGGCGGACGCAAAAACGGCGCGCACTGGCGCGCCGCATTGAGCGAAGGATTGGGCGGAAGCCGGAACGCCGCCTTACTGGCGGGCGGCGACGGCGCGGTGGTACTCGACGTGTCGCAGCAGATAGGCGCGCACCTTGTCTTCGGTATCACGGCCCACGCGGTCGGCCGCCTGGCGCGCCGAACGCTTGCCGTGGGCTGACGACATCTGGCCATCCAGGTACTCGCGGAACGATGTGCGCACCGCGTCGAGCTCGCCGCGGCAGTCGCGCAGCGCATCGTTGACCACGGCCTGCGTCGTGCCCGGCTTGGCCGAACGGGCTTCGGCCTTCTCGCGCGCGCACTCGGTGTATTGCTGCCGCTTCTTTTGCCACTCGGGCGGCGGCCCGGAGGCGGCCTGGCTCTCGGCGGCAGCGGCGGTGGCGGCAGCGGCGGCCTGCTGGTCCGAAGGCGCATGCGAGGCGCAGGCGCCGACCAGCAGGATGGCGGGGATCAGGGCAAGGACTTTAGGCATGCCGCATGGTAGCGCCACGGCTTCGACAAGGTAACCGGCGGTTACATCGCGTTGCAATGGTGCCGCAGAAAGTGCTTTGTAGGACAGACACCACACGGCCTGAGTCGGTCGTCCTACAGCAGCCGCCGCGTGCGCTTTGTATATTGCACAAACGGAGGGCAGCGTGATGGCGCGCCATCGTCCGGCGCAACGACCGTCGGCGAGGACGCCATCCTGGTTGGCATCGCAGTGATTGACAGGAACAAAGGAGAACAACATGGAACGTAGGGCATTCCTGAACGCCAGTGCGGGTCTCGGTTTGGCGGTAGCCGGCAGCGGCCTGCTGCTGGGCGCGTGCACCACCACGCGGGATTCGGCCTCTTCCCCGACCGAGAAGGCGACGCGCCGCCGCGAGATCGATTCCGGCGTGCAGAACACGCTGGACCGGCTCTACAGCTCGGTCAACGGCTCGCGCGATCTCGCCTCGCGCGCCCGCGGCATCCTGGTGTTTCCGCGCACGCTGTCGGCCGGCTTCTTCGTCGGCGGCGAATATGGCGATGGCGCGCTGCGCGTGGGCAATACCACCCGCGGCTATTACCGCACCATTTCCGGTTCGCTGGGCTGGCAGATCGGCGCGCAATCGAAGGCGCTGATCTTCATGTTCATGAACCAGCAGGCGCTCGACAAATTCCTCGCCAGCGAAGGCTGGACCGCGGGCGTCGACGCCACCGTCGCGGTAGCCAAGGTCGGCGCCAACGGTGCGCTCGATACCAATACCGTGCAGCAGCCGGTGGTCGGCTTCGCGCTGACCAATGCGGGCCTGATGGCGGGCCTGAGCCTCGAAGGCACCAAGATCACCAGGCTGGACCTGTAAGGCTGACGCTGCAAGGCGCCCTTCTGCGGACGACGCCTTGCAGCACCTCGCGTCCGCGGCCCTTGGCAGGGGGCCGCGGCGCTTTTTCGTCCGTGGATGGCTGTCCGCTCTCTTCACCGGTGTTGCCGTAGGCGACATCGGCCACGCCAAGCCGCTAGAATTCGTCCCTTTCGCCAACTGGCCGAGGTGCCGAATTCTCATGTGGTTCAAGAATCTTCAGCTACACCGCTTCTCCGCGCCCTGGAACAAGGACGCCGACGAGATCGAGGCCTGCCTCGCTTCGCACGCCTTCTATCCGGGTACCAGCCTCGAAATGCAGACGCAGGGATGGGCCTCGCCGCGCGATAACGGCGCGCTGGTGCACCGCGTGGGCAAGCAGATGCTGCTGACCATGCGCGCCGAGAAGAAGCTGCTGCCGGCCACCGTGGTCAACCAGGTCACCAAGGCGCGCGCGGCCGAGCTCGAGGAGCAGCAAGGCTACAAGCCGGGCCGCAAGCAGTTGCGCGAGCTGAAGGAACAGATCACCGAGGAACTGCTGCCGCGCGCCTTCAGCATCCGGCGCGATACCCGCGTCTGGATCGATCCGGAGCGCGGCTGGCTGGCGATCGACGCGGCCTCGGCGATCAAGGCCGACGAGGTTCGCACGCTGCTGTTCAAGGCGCTGGACCCGCTGCCGCTGACGTCGCTGCAGGTCAACCAGTCGCCGGTGGCGGCGATGACCGGCTGGCTGGCCGACGATGCGGCGCCGGCCGGCTTTACCGTCGATCAGGAGATCGAGCTGCAGGCCAGCGCCGAGAGCAAGGCCACCGTCCGCTATGTCCGCCATCCGCTCGATGCCGAGGAACTGCGCCGCCATATCGCCGCCGGCAAGCGCTGCACGCGGCTGGCGATGACCTGGAACGATCGCGTCTCCTTCGTGCTGACCGACGCGCTGGCGATCAAGCGCGTGGCCCCGCTCGACGTGGTCAAGGAACAGATCGACGGCACCATGAGCGACGAGGACGAGCGCTTCGACGCGGACTTCGCGCTGATGGCCGGCGAGCTGTCGGCCATGCTCGGCGATCTGACCGAGGCGCTCGGCGGGGAACGCCAGGGCTGACGGCGGCTCGTCCGGCAACGATACGGGCCGGCGTCGATGCCGGCCCGGACTTTGACGGTCCCTTCCTTCAGCGGGCCGGATGCCGGTCGGCACGCGCCGGCGCACACCGTTCCAGCACCGCCTCCACGCCGGTCATGCCGGCAAACAGCGGGTGCACCGACACCAGCGCGCGCAGCTCGGCCGGCAGCATCGCGCGGTCCCGGCGCGCCAGCGCCGCGGCCTGCCGCAGCGCGCCCAGCACCTGCTCC
>NZ_AMPR02000040.1:0-12425 GCF_000307735.3 Cupriavidus sp. HPC(L)
GGCGCCGGCCCCGGCCGATGCGCTGCGCTACGCCGCGCCTCCGTCGGCGACGCTGCGCTACGCCAGCTTCGTCAACGGCGTCGAGAACCCCGACGGCACCATCCGCTGGCAGCACGGCGGTGGGCGCTACCAGCTGTCGGTCGAAACCCGCATGCTGTGGTTCCGCTTCGCTTTCCACAGCACCGGCGCGCTGGGCGAGCAAGGGCTGGCGCCCGAGCGCTACGTCGAGGAGCGCCGCAAACGCAGCCAGGTGACGCGCTTCGACCGCGCCGCCAACGCGATCGTGTTCGAGTCGCGCGGCGGCCAGGCGCCGCTGCCCGACGGCGCGCAGGACCGCTTCAGCGTGTTCCTGCAACTGGTCGGCCTGGTGCGCGGCAATCCGCAGCGCTATGCCGCGCCGGGTGTCACCGAGACTTTCCAGGTCGCCGACACCAGCGATGTCGAGCCGATGCGGGTCCAGTATGTCGGCGAGGAGGACATCGAGACCGGCGCGGGGTTTGTGCGCGCCAAGCACTTCATCCGCCTGCCGCGGCGCGCGGACGACCGCCGCCGCGTCGAGGTCTGGCTGGCGGAATCGGTCGGCTGGATGCCGGTCAAACTGCGGCAGACGGAGCCCGACGGCACGCAGATCGATCTGGTACTGCGCGGCGCCGAGCCCTAGTCTGGAAGGATCGGAGCCGACCGGCGTGCCTGCCGCGACGCTCCCGCGCGATGCGTCGCCGCCGACCCACCCCGACAGGAGGACACCGATGACCGACACCTTGCCGCCCACCGCCACGTCTGCCACGGCTGCGGGATCAAGCCCGGGATCAAGCCCGGGATCAAGCCCGGGCTCAAGCCGGGAATCAAGCGCAGGCTCCAGCTCCGCCGCCCACCCGCCGGCCTCCGAAACCCATCGCGTGATCGCCGGCGACGTGACGCTGCACGCCCGCATCGACGGCACCGAAGGCCCGTGGGTCGTGCTGTGCCACGGCCTGGCCTGCGATCACACGCTGTGGGATGCCACCGCGGCCCATCTGGCACCGCGCTATCGGGTGTTGCGCTACGACCTGCGCGGCCACGGCCGCAGCGACGCGCCGGTCGGGCCCTATTCGATGCTGCGCATGGCCGACGACGTGGCCGCGCTGATGGACGGACTGGACGTGCCGCAGGCGCATTTCGTCGGCATTTCGCTGGGCGGCATGATCGGCCAGACGCTGGCCGTCCGCTATCCGGAGCGGCTGCACTCGCTGACGCTGGTGGACACGGTCTGTCGCACCCCGCGCCAGGCCCATCCGATGTGGCACGAGCGCATCGGCCATGTGGAGGCACACGGGATGGCCGGAGTGCTCGATGCGACGCTCCAACGCTGGCTGACCGCCCCGTACCGGGCCGCCCACCCGCACCAGGTCGAGCGGATCCGGCAGATGGTGCTCGCCACGCCGGTCCGCGGCTATGTCGGCGCCTGCCTGGCGATTCTTGGCTTCGACCAGGCCGATGCGCTCGCCCGCATCCATTGCCCGACGCTGGTGGTGGTCGGCGACAAGGACCAGGGCTGTCCCGTGGCCGACTCCAGGGCCCTTGCCAATGGCATCCCGGCCGCCCAGTTCGAGGTGTTGCCGGACGCCGCCCATTTGTCGCCGATCGAGCAAGCGGAGCGGTTTCATGCCGTTCTCGACGCTTTTCTGTGCAAGGCGGCATGCGGGGCACAGTGCGACACGCCGTGAGCGTCGCCGGACCTGTCGAGCGGTCGTTCCGGCGGCCTTCGTAGGCGTCGAGTACACGCTTCGTAGGACAAACCCTCTTTTCGGCAGAGGAAACGAACTTGCCGCCTCGGGGACGGCTCCAACCTGATGAGCGGGCGCAACGGCAACGGGCACCACGCCAGCGCCCAGCGAGGCATGCGCTTGAAAAGCGTCTTCATGCCCTCAGCTTGGAGGTGAAATCGCGGAAGGAAGCCGGCGCTCCCACCGGCTGCCGCAAGAATCAACAAACCTTCCGCCCGTCCCATAGCCCGGAGGTGCGCCATGCAAATGATCTATAACAGCGACAACTACTGCATCGTGGAGTTTGGTGCCGACGTCGAGCATGCCCCCCTTGCCTCCGGCGGTTACGAGATCGTCGACAAGAACATGAAGCGCGAGATCTTCCTTGGCGGCCAGTTGGCCGAGCATTTCCGCGCCGATGTGCAACGTCTGATCGAGAGCGAACCGTCCGTGGAAGAGGTCGACGAATTTCTTGGCAAGTTCGATACGGTAATGACGCACTCGCTGGCGATGCACTGACGACGCACCGCTGCTGCAAAAAACCCGCGCCACGGCGCGGGTTTTTATTGGGGACGCGCATGCGGTGGGGGTAAGCACGCCGCCGCCCCGCCCGGCCGGTCCCTCAGTACTGCTCCCACGGCAGCCCTTCGAAGCGCCAGCCGTTGACCGTATTGCGGTGCCGCTGCGCGTCCAGATCGCCCTCGAAGCCGTGCAGCACGTTATAGACGGTGGTGAAGCCGGCGCCTTCGAGCGCCTGCGCCGCGGCCGTCGAGCGGTTGCCGCTGCGGCAGATCAGCAGCACCGGCCGCGCCGACGCCTGTCCGGCCAGCTTCTTGACCGCCTGCACGAAGTGCGGATTGACCTCCCAGTCCGGACCGTCGTTCCACGGCACGTTCAAGGCGCCGGTCGGATGGCCGACGAACAGGTATTCCATCTCGCTGCGGCAGTCGATGAACAGGGCGTCGGGGTGTTCGGCCAGCAGGGCCTGGGCCTCTTGCGGGGCAAGGTGTTGCATGTGGTGTCCGGCGGTGTCGGTCGGTGGGTCGATCTGCCCGAGTGTAGGCGCGGGCAAGGAAGCCCGGCAAGGGCCGGCAAGGTGCCGTAACTGATAAAATCGACCACTTTTCCAGCATCACCGAGGCCAGTGAAGCCATGAGCGCTGCAACCATTGAATCGTCCGGCATGGCATCCGCCAATGCATCGGGCTCGCAGGCAGGCCCGCAGGCCGGTCCCCCGGCGCGGCCGTACACCCGCGCCGCGCAACTGCCGCGGCTGCTGCGCGAGCGCATCCTGATCCTGGACGGCGCGATGGGCACCATGATCCAGCGCTACAAGCTCGGCGAGGCCGAATACCGCGGCGAGCGTTTCGCCGCGCATCCGGTCGACGTCAAGGGCAACAACGAGCTGCTGCTGCTGACCCGCCCGGCGGTGATCCGCGAAATCCACGAGCAGTACCTGGCCGCCGGCGCCGACATCATCGAGACCAATACCTTCGGCGCGACGCGCGTCGCGCAGGAGGACTACAAGATGGCGGACCTGGCCTACGAGATGAACGTGGCCGCGGCCCGGCTCGCGCGCGAGGCCTGCGATCGCTACAGTACGCCCGACAAGCCGCGCTTCGTCGCCGGCGCCTTCGGCCCGACGCCGAAGACCGCCAGCATCTCGCCGGACGTCAACGACCCGGGCGCGCGCAACGTCAGCTTCGAGGAGCTGCGCGATTCGTACTACGAGCAGGGCAAGGGTTTGCTCGAAGGCGGCGCCGACGTGTTCCTGGTCGAGACCATCTTCGACACGCTGAACGCGAAGGCCGCGCTGTTCGCGATCGACCAGCTGTTCGAGGACACCGGCGAACGGCTGCCGGTGATGATTTCGGGCACCGTCACCGACGCCTCGGGCCGCATCCTGTCGGGCCAGACCGTCGAGGCCTTCTGGAACAGCCTGCGCCACGCGCGCCCGATCACGTTCGGCCTGAACTGCGCGCTGGGCGCGACGCTGATGCGGCCGTACATCGCCGAGCTGGCCAAGCTGTGCGATACCGCGATCTCGTGCTACCCGAACGCGGGGCTGCCGAACCCGATGAGCGATACCGGCTTCGACGAGACGCCGGACGTCACCTCGTCGCTGGTCGACGAGTTTGCCGCCTCGGGGCTCGTCAACCTGGTCGGCGGCTGCTGCGGCACCACGCCCGAGCATATCGCCGCGATCGCGCAGCGCGTCGCCAACCGCAAGCCGCGCGCCTGGCCCGGCCAGTACCGCGACGAAGCGGCCGCGGCCTGACCGGCATCCCGGTCGTCCCGCCGCCCACGCCTTACCGGCGCGCCGCCGAACGCAACCATTGCCGGCGCGCCGCGCATCCGATCCCGAACCTGAGTCCGCCATGTCTACCGATACCCGTCCCGCTCGTCCGATGCGCCTGTCCGGCCTGGAGCCGTTCACGCTTGGCGAGGGCAGCCTGTTCGTCAACGTCGGGGAACGCACCAACGTCACCGGCTCCAAGGCCTTCGCCCGGATGATCCTGAACGGCCAGTTCGACGAGGCGCTGGCGGTCGCGCGCCAGCAGGTCGAGAACGGTGCGCAGATCATCGACGTCAACATGGACGAGGCGATGCTGGACTCCAGGGCCGCGATGGTGCGCTTCCTGAATCTGATCGCGTCCGAGCCCGATATCGCGCGCGTGCCGATCATGATCGATTCGTCCAAGTGGGAGGTGATCGAGGCCGGCCTGCAATGCGTGCAGGGCAAGGCCGTGGTCAACTCGATCTCGCTGAAGGAAGGCGAGGAGCAATTCCGTCACCACGCCACGCTGATCCGCCGCTACGGCGCGGCCACCGTGGTGATGGCCTTCGACGAGCAGGGCCAGGCCGATACGTTCGCGCGCAAGACCGAGATCTGCAAGCGCAGCTACGACATCCTGGTCAATGAGGTCGGCTTCCCGCCCGAGGACATCATCTTCGACCCGAACATCTTCGCGGTCGCGACCGGCATCGAGGAACACAACAACTACGCGGTCGACTTCATCGAGGCGACCCGCTGGATCAAGCAGAACCTGCCGTACGCCAAGGTCAGCGGCGGCGTGTCGAACGTCTCGTTCTCGTTCCGCGGCAACGACGTCGTGCGCGAGGCGATCCACACGGTGTTCCTCTATCACGCGATCGCGGCCGGCATGGACATGGGCATCGTCAACGCCGGCCAGCTCGGCGTCTACGACCAGCTCGACGCCGAGCTGCGCGAGCGCGTCGAGGACGTGGTGCTGAACCGCCGTGCCGACGCGACCGACCGCCTGCTCGAGATCGCGGACCGCTACAAGGGCGGCGGCGCGAAGCGCGAGGAGAACCTCGAATGGCGCGGCACGCTGGAGAAGCCGGTGCCGGTGGCCGACCGCCTCGCGCATGCGCTGGTGCACGGCATCACCACCTTCATCGTCGAGGACACCGAGGAGGCGCGCCAGCAGATCGCCGCGCGCGGCGGCCGCCCGATCGAGGTGATCGAGGGCCCGCTGATGGACGGCATGAACATCGTCGGCGACCTGTTCGGCGCCGGCAAGATGTTCCTGCCGCAGGTGGTCAAGAGCGCGCGCGTGATGAAGCAGGCGGTGGCGCATCTGCTGCCCTTCATCGAAGAGGAGAAGCGCCTGCTGGCCGAGGCCGGCGGCGACGTGCGCGCGCGCGGCAAGATCGTGATCGCCACGGTCAAGGGCGACGTGCACGACATCGGCAAGAACATCGTGTCGGTGGTGCTCCAGTGCAACAACTTCGAGGTCGTCAACATGGGCGTGATGGTCCCGTGCAACGAGATCCTGGCCAAGGCCAAGGTCGAGGGCGCCGACATCATCGGCCTGTCCGGCCTGATCACGCCGTCGCTCGAGGAAATGGCCTACGTCGCCTCCGAGATGCAGCGCGACGACTATTTCCGCGTCAAGAAGATTCCGCTGCTGATCGGCGGCGCGACCACCTCGCGCGTGCACACCGCGGTCAAGATCGCGCCGAACTACGAAGGGCCGGTGGTCTACGTGCCCGATGCCTCGCGCTCGGTCAGCGTGGCCTCGAGCCTGTTGTCCGACGAGGGCGCGACGCGCTATCTGGACGAGCTGCGCGCCGACTACGAGCGCATCCGCACGCAGCACGCGAACAAGAAGGCCGTGCCGATGGTGACGCTGGCCGAGGCGCGCAAGAACAAGACGCCGGTCGACTGGAGCGGCTACGTGCCGCCGAAACCGAAATTCATCGGCCGCCGCGTGTTCCGCAACTACGACCTGGCGGAGCTGGCCAATTACATCGACTGGGCCCCGTTCTTCCAGACCTGGGACCTGGCCGGCAAATTCCCGGCGATCCTGAACGACGAGATCGTCGGCGAATCGGCGCGCCGGGTGTTCTCCGACGGCAAGGCGATGCTGGCGCGGCTGATCCAGGGCCGCTGGCTGACCGCCAACGGCGTGATCGCGCTGCTGCCGGCCAATACCGTCAACGACGACGACATCGAGATCTACACCGACGAGAGCCGCAGCCAGGTCGCGCTGACCTGGCACAACCTGCGCCAGCAGAGCGAGCGGCCGGTGGTCGACGGCGTGCGCCGGCCGAACCGGTGCCTGGCCGACTTCGTCGCGCCGAAGGACAGCGGCATCGCCGACTATGTCGGTCTGTTCGCGGTGACCGCCGGCATCGGCGTCGACAAGAAGGAAGCCCAGTTCGAGGCCGACCATGACGACTACAGCGCGATCATGCTGAAGGCGCTCGCCGATCGTCTCGCCGAGGCCTTCGCCGAATGCCTGCACGCGCGCGTTCGCCGCGACCTGTGGGGCTACGCCGCCGATGAATCGCTCGACAACGAACAGCTGATCGCGGAAGCCTATCGCGGCATCCGGCCCGCGCCCGGTTATCCCGCCTGCCCGGAGCACACGGTCAAAGGCCCGATGTTCCAGGTCCTCGATGCCGGCGAGATCGGCATGGGCTTGACCGACGCGCTGGCGATGACGCCGGCGGCCTCGGTCAGCGGCTTCTATCTGGCACATCCCGAAGCGACCTACTTCTCGGTCGGCAAGATCGGGCAGGACCAGCTGGAAGACATGGTGGCGCGCCGGCACGAAGACCGGACCGCGCTCGAGCGCGCGCTCGCGCCGAACCTGTAACGGTGTGCGAAGCCGCGCGGCCACGGCAGGCGCCGTCGGCGCGCGGCGCCACGCCGCAAGTCGTTGACGGGACTGGCGAAAGCCGCCATCGCGAGCGCTGCCGCGGCCGGTGTGCCTGCTCACGACTCCTTACAGCGCATTACATCTCCTCACAGCATCGCGGTGGGGTGCTCCCTAGACTGAGGTCTCGCTCTCCAGGCGACAACCCGCGGCGAAAGCCTCGCCGCACAGTCATTCGAAAGGAGTACTCCATGAAGAAACTGCTGATCTCGCTGTCCGCCCTGTCGATCGCCGCCGCCTCGTCGCTGGCCATGGCGCAAGGTACGCAAGCCGGTGCGACCGGCGGCGCCGCCGGCTCGCTGACCGCGCCGACGGCGACGGCTCCGTCGGCCGGCGCCAACGCCGGCGTGAACGCGGGCGCTGAAGTCGCAGGAAGCCGCGCGAACATGGATACCGGCGTCAAGGCAGGCCTGAACGACAAGGCCGGCGAAATCGACGACACCCGCAAGAGCGCCAAGGACCGTGCGGCCACCGCCGGCAGCAAGGCCAAGTCGAAGGCCCACGACGCGCACGGCAAGACCAAGAGCAAGGCCAAGGACACGGTCGGCGCGGTGGAAGGCACCGCCGACAAGACGGTCGGCGCCGTTGGCGATACGGTCAGCGGCACCGCCGGCAAGGTGGGCGGCCTGGTCGGTGGCGCGACTGGCGGCACCTCGGCCACGGTCGGCGCGGGCGCGTCGGCCAAGGTTCAGTAAGTTCGCTGGATCCAGTAGATTCAGTAGAGGGATCGCCCGCGAGCAAGCGGGCCAGCGCGGCGTCGAATCGCCGCGCTGCCGGGGGGCGGAGGATCGAGGATCTCCGCCCCTTTTTTATTGTTGCCTTGCGCGTGCCAACACGTTGCGCAGATGAGGGCGCCACTTCGATGGCCACACGGTATCGAAGACCTCCATTTCGCGCGTGTTGTCGGTCTGTTTCAAGGACAAGTCGAGCAGCATGTGCGTGGACAGCTCGTCGGTACATCTGTCCGAAAGCAGCCGCTCGATGTAGTTGCGGCGCACGGAGGCCATGGACGCGTCGATGCGGATGGCCGCATTGCCCAACGCCGCCGCATAGCGCCTCAGCGCAAACGGGCCATCATTGCTGGTGCCCAGGAATGCGTCGGAAGACAGCCGGGCCAGCACGGCGGCAACACACCACAGGAAATGCGATTGGCATGCCGGGTCCTCGCGATGGGACGGCATGGTGTCGAGCAGCGCCTCCAGATGGGCGGGGGTGGGTTGGACATCCTTTCCCTCGCCGATCAGCACCTCGTTGGAACGATACGCCAGCGCCTGCTGGTGTTCATGATGGACAAGCCGTCGGACGGCATGGTTGTCCGCGATTGCCGACCGGAAATCGGTCAGGTATTCACTGCCAAATGGCAGGACGGCAAGAAGCCCGTCATGCCATTGGTGCGACCGATTAGCTCCGGCGTAGGCGTTGTGCAGCAATGGGCAGGCGGCCAGATCCTTCCCGATGTCCGCAATGCCGCCAACGTCATAGCGTTGCGCGCCGGTATTCCCTGGCTCGGCAACCGCGGTCAGCCGGAGCATCGATTGCCAGGTCGGGGGCAGCGCCCCCTGACTTGACGACACGCCACTCTGCTCGAGCGACTCGCCGCGAATCAGGCAACCATAGTATTCCGGCGCCACCAGCAGCGCATATTGGCCTGCATCGCCGACGATCGGGAAGAACGTTTCGCCCTCGTCTTTCTCGAGCCGGGCCACCGTATCGGCGAGGGCGGGCGGCAATGTCGCGCGGTACGCGTCCATCAGCGCGGTCTTTCGTTGCGCTACCGATGCCGGCGCATCGGGCCGCGCGGCGAGAAAGACGAGCTGCATCACCAGCCCCGCGTGCTTGCGCGCCCAGGCAGCCCGGTTGCCCTCGCCCAGCGAGCCGATGGCGTCGTGCATCAATCCCGGCAGCAATGGGGCCGTTTCCGGCCACGCCAGCGGGCGGGAGTCGGCCGATCGTTCGGCTTCCCAATAGAGGCGCCGCAGGACCTGCCGCGCCGCCTCGGCTTCGTACTGCGGATGCTCCAGCAGCCAGTTGCGCAACGCGGCGCAACGCCGCACGTCGTCCCGGCAGCCGCAGGCGAGCTGGAACAGATACTCCGAGATCGTGCGCCGGGCGCGCGGAGACGGCGGCAGATCCCGCAACGGCGCGCCTGTTGTCAATTGCGCCAACGCTTCGTCGACGTCGCGGATCCGAATGGAAAAGTCGCTGCTCGCCTGCAGCGACAGTGTCAGCAGACACTTGCCATCGCCGACGTCGACGCGACTGAATCGTGCCCCCTCGACGGCGGCCCCGCCGAAGTCGGCGCCGCCAAGACCGGCTTCATTGAAGTGCGCATTGTGCAGGGTGGCGTGGTGAAAGGTCGTGCCCGCGAGGTCGACATTGTCGAAGCGCGCATCCGGCAGACAGGCGTAGCCGAACTCCGCGTTGGTCACCTTGGCACGGACGAAAATCGGCGTGGTGCCGTAGCAGGCCGTCAGCGCCGCGCCATCCATCTGCGCCCCCGCAAAAAGCGCGAACGACACGATAGCCCTCGACAGATTGGCGTGTTCGAGCCGTGCCTCGCGCAGCGTCGTGCCGATCAGACTGGCTTCGGTCATGTTCGCCTGCGACAGGTCCGCCCCGGGCAGCGCGGCCCTGGACAGGCGTGCCTTCGCCAGATTGGCGTGGCGCAGGTTGGCGCGGGCCATGCGCGCATCCTCCAGATCGGCGTTCGCCAGATTGGCGCCGGACAGGTCGGCGGACGCGAGCGTGGCACCGCCTAGCAGCGCGCCCTCCAGGTCGGCGTCAGCCAGGATCGCGCCGCTCAGATCCAGTTTCGTCAGGTCGGCGCGGGCCAGTTTTGCGCCTCGCAGATCGGGGACCGTGCTAGGCGCGACACGCCTGGCGACTTCGGTCGCCCGCAGCGCGGCCTCGACCCGCGCACGGCCGGCGGCCGGAGACGGCGAGTCGGCCGATGCGCCGTCGCCCGCATGGCAGGTGCGCAACGCGCGCGTCAGCAGCTGTTCGATCGTTCGAACCGGCGGCGGCGACGACGAATTGCGAAACAGGTTGCGCAGCGCCTGCAGCAGCCGCGCCAGCGGCGTCGTCGGCTGCCCGATCGGCACCAGGCTTGCGGTGGCGTCGGCCATGCCCCGTTTGCCGGGCTCCACGTGCACGTAGTAGTCCTGGCCGTGATAGCGCAGCTTCGCCCCGTCCTTGCATTTCGCCAGGAACTCCTTGAACGGCAGCACGTTCAGATCGCGGCTGATGGCGAAGGCGCGGCACAGTTCGACCAGATGGCGATCGCTGGTGAAGCGGTGCACGCGGTCCGCCAGTTGCGCGTGGCGATTGGCCAGCCGCGTCGCCAGCATGGCGGCCTGGGCCTGCCGGCTCGCTGCCGCTGCCGGGGTCATGGCGCGCTCGCCGCTCCCCGATCGCGCCAGCGCCTGCACGACGTAGCGCGGCTTGTCCGCTGCGTTGTCCAGTCGGACGCTGAAGGCCTGCTTGCCTATCATCAGGTTTCCACCGAGGCGCAGCGCGCTCATCGTCGTCGCATCGAGATGGCTGACGTCGCGCACACTCTTGCAGCGCAGGGTCGCGGCGGTGGGCGCGAGGCGGGGCGAAGGCGCGGCAGGTGCCGGCGGGTGGGCGGGCACTGCCATGGAAGTGGTCTGGGCGGGCATGTGGTAAAGGAGTGGGATTGCCGGGGAGGGATGGCGGGAGCAGGGATTGGAGCGCGCTCCCCGGGAGGCTGCGAGATTGCCATCGGAAAACGCGGCACCGATATCAAAAAAATCCCCGGTTTGAACACCTGCTGACTCTGTTCCGCGAGAAATGCCGGGCCAGTCATGCCGCCCGCCGCGATATGTCGTTTGGAAAGAAACGCCGTCGTGCCGGGCGCCATTGGCACGCCACATTGTCAGCCTGACACCGACATTCCCGGTGCTTTGTAATGACTACAATGCAACAGGCCAAACACAGCCTGGCCCCGGCGTCCGGGCAATACCATCGCAGGGGGGAAACTTCATGATTCGCGTCCTGATCGCCGACGATCACCAGATCGTCCGTGCCGGTCTGCGCCAGTTCATTTCCGACGAACCGGATATTCGCGTCGAAGGCGAGGCGGCCAGCGGCGACGAAGTGATGGCGCGGCTGCGCGAAACCGAGTTCGACGTGGTGGTGCTCGACATCTCGATGCCCGACCGCAACGGCATCGACGTGCTCAAGCTGATCCGCCAGCGGCATCCGGACCTGCCGGTGCTGATCCTGTCGACCTATCCCGAGGACCAGTACGCGATCAATCTGATCCGCGCCGGCGCGTCCGGCTATCTGACCAAGGAAAGCGCGCCCGACGATCTGGTCAAGGCGATCCGTACCGTCGCGCAGGGCCGGCGCTATGTCAGCCCGACCGTGGCCGAACTGCTGATCGGCGGGCTGGAGAAGCCGACCGACCAGCCGCTGCACCAGACCCTGTCGAAACGGGAATTCCAGATCTTCTGCAAGCTCTCGCGCGGCCAGTCCGTTTCGGTGATCGCCGACGAGCTGTTCCTCAGCGTCAAGACGGTCAGCACCTACCGCTCGCGCATCCTGGAAAAGATGGGCATGAAGACCAATGCCGATCTGACCTATTACGCGATCAAGAACGGCCTGGTCGAATAGACGGCAAGCCGTTCGTCCCGCAACACAGGGGCCGGCGGCGGTGCTGTAGGACGGACCCGGATACCTGGCCCCTGGCCCCATTGCTACCATCGAACCATGTTGGATCAAGCCGCGGCAACTCCCTACCGTACGCTGCGGGTCTTACTGATCGAGGACTCGGCGGTCCTGCGGAGCATGTTGCTGGAGTACTTGAACGCATTCTCCTTCGTCGAGACCGTCGATTGGGCGGATACCGAAAGCACTGCCATCCGCCTGTTCGAAAGCGGCAGGTATGAGGTCGTCATCGTCGACCTGCAATTGCGACAGGGCAACGGTATCAACGTGCTGCGGGCGATCCAGAAGGCGCAGGCGCCGGGCATCCGGATCGTCTACACCAATCATGCGCAGGTGCCTACCTACCGGCGTCAGTGCGCCGAAGCGGGGGCCGACTATTTTTTCGACAAGTCGCTCGAGCTCGAACAGGTATTCCGCGTGATCGAGGAATACGCGCAGGCACCGTCCTGAGTTCGGCCGAATGGCTTGAGGCTGGCGGCCGGCGACGACGACTCGTGCTGAGCTCCATCGACCGATCCTTGAGCAGCAAATTTTTTTCCGTCGCGGCAACGCGCCGCACCCCTCGCCAAGCAAAGGAGATCGTCATGAAAAAGCTGATCGCGCTGTTCGCACTTGCCGGTGTCACGCTGATTACGGGTTGCAACACCATCGCCGGTGCCGGCAAGGACATCGAAAGGGGCGGCGAGAAGATGCAGGGCTCGGCGGAGGAAACCAAACGCAAGATGTAATGCGTCCCGGCGCAGCCATCGAAAAGGAGCCTTTCCAGGCTCCTTTTTTTATGCGCCGTGGCCGTGCTGCGGCGCTCC
>NZ_AMPR02000039.1:0-12515 GCF_000307735.3 Cupriavidus sp. HPC(L)
TGCCAAGGTCGTTGCTTTCATGCTGTCTCTCCAGGATGTGTGATATCGCCGGGCGTCGCCCGGCGTTCGTTCTGTCTTGCGCGCAGACGGGCTAGCGCGACGCAAGTTGCATGCCGTGATGGCATGCGTCACATCCGCGGGGAAGGGCAGAAGAGGCTTGCAGCATTGGCCGGGAAGCGGTGCAGATTTGGCGTGTGCGGCGGCGTTTCGATTGGCGCCGCCCCGCCAGTTCGCGCGGCCGGTCAGTGCGACATCGCACCGGCGGTGCCGCCGCCGCGATGGACCACGCCATCGGCGCGATCGAGGCGGCCGCTCCAGACCGTCAGGCCCAGCGCGACCAGCACCACCAGCGCGCCGATCCACGGCGTATGCATCAGGCCCAGGTGCGTCACGATCAGGCCGCCGGCCCACGCCGCGCCGGCGATGCCGAGATTGAACGCGGCGATATTGAGGCCGGAGGCGACGTCGACCGCCTGCGGCGTGAAACGCTCGGCCTGCTTGACGACATAGACCTGCAGGCCCGGCACGTTGCCGAACGCAACCGCGCCCCAGGCCAGCACCGTCGCCACCACCAGCCAGCGGTGCGGCGCGGTGAAGTTCAGCACCAGCAGGACCGCGGCCAGCAGCGCGAACATCGTCTTCAGCGCCGGAATCGGACCGTGGCGGTCGGCCAGGCGGCCGCCCCAGATATTGCCCGCGGCGACGGACAGGCCGTACACCAGCATCACCAGGCTGACCGCGCCCGCGTCAAAGCCGGACACGTCCTGCAGGATCGGTGCGAGGAACGTGAAGGGGATGAACGAGCCGCCGTAGCCGATCGCGGTCTTCGCATAGACGAGCAACAGCCGCGGTTCGGCCAGCACGCGGGCCTGCTGCATCAGCGACGCGGGCGGCGTATGGCGGATGCCGGACGGCACGAACAGCAGGCTGCCGACGAAGGCGACCACACCGAGCGCGGAGACGGCGAGGAAGGTCTCGCGCCAGCCGAAATGCTGGCCGATGAAGGTGCCCAGCGGCACGCCGGTTACCAGCGCGACGGTCAGGCCGGTAAACATGATCGCAATCGCGCTGGCGGCCTTCTCGCGCGGCACCAGTCCGGTCGCGATGGTCGAGCCGATCGAAAAGAACACGCCGTGGGCGAGGCCGGTCAGCACGCGGGCGAGCACCAGCGAGCCGTAGCCCGGCGCCTGCCATGCCAGCAGATTGCCGAGCGTGAACAGCGCCATCAGCGACAACAACAAGGTCTTGCGCGGCAGGCGGCCGGTCAGCGCGGTCAGCAGTGGGGCGCCGACGGCGACGCCGAGCGCGTACAGGCTGACCAGCAGGCCGGCGGAAGGCAGCGACACGTGCAGGTCGGCCGCGACGGTGGGAATCAGGCCGACGATGACGAACTCCGTCGTGCCGATGGCGAATGCGCTGATCGTCAGCGCCAACAGGGCAAGGGGCATGATGGCCTCCAGGTATCAGGGATCGGGTATGGGGGAGTGGAATGGCCCGCATTGTGACCCTCGCCGGCTTGCCGATTAATCCGTTAATATGCAGAAAATATTTGATCGGCAGTCAATAATCGCGGCAAACCCGGATCGGCCCGGCTGGGAGCGGGTGCGATTCGATCCCGCAGGAAACCCGACATGAAAATGACCCTGGAAGAATTGCTGGCCTTCGTCACCGTGGTCGACAGCGGTTCGATCACCGCCGCGGCCGACCAGCTCGGCCAGACCGTCTCGGGCGTCAGCCGGGCGCTGGCCCGGCTCGAGGACAAGCTGGCCACCGCGCTGCTGCGCCGGACCACGCGCCGGCTGGAGCTGACCGAGGAGGGTGCCGCGTTGCTGGCGCATGCCCGCGCGATCCTCGGCGCGGTGGACCAGGCCGAGGACCAGATCGCGCTGCGGCGGCAGAAGCCGGCTGGCAAGCTGCGCATCAACGCCGCCTCGCCGTTCATGCTCCATGTGGTGGTGCCGCTGGTCGACGACTTCCGCCGCGCCTATCCCGAGATCGAGCTGGAGCTGCACAGCAGCGACCAGATCATCGATCTGCTGGAGCACCGCACCGATGTCGCGATCCGCATCGGCGCGCTGCGCGATTCGACGCTGCACGCGCGGCCGCTGTGCCACAGCCGCTTGCGGGTGCTGGCCAGCCCCGCCTACCTGAAGGCGCACGGGCGGCCGCGCTCGGTGGGCGAGCTGGCCGGCCACAGCCTGCTCGGCTTCACGCAGCCCGACAGCCTGAACCGCTGGCCGCTGCGCGACGAGGCCGGCAACGATGTCGAGATCACGCCGGCGGTGTCCGCCTCCAGCGGCGAGACGCTGCGGCAGCTGGCGCTGGCCGGCCAGGGCGTGGTTTGCCTGGCCGATTTCATGACGGCGCAGGATCGGGCCCGCGGCGACCTGGTGCAGCTGTTTCCGCGCGAGACCCTCGACGTGCGCCAGCCCATCCATGCGGTCTACTATCTGAACACCCAGCTGTCGGCGCGGATTGCCTGCTTTCTGGACTTTCTGGCGGCGCGGATGCGGGACGAAGCCCCGCGCCAGACCTCGGATCGCCCACCAGCCAGGCGCCTGCGGCATTGAGATGTCTTTGGTATACTGTCGCGTTTCCCTGCGCGACCGGAAACGCCTCCGCCAGGGCCAGCCGCACCGGCATCCGCCCCTGCATGGCAGCAGAAGGGCTGGCATAGCCAGGGCACCATCCGACGCCACCATCCAGTTCGAACCCATCGGTCGAACAGACAGGTCGAACGACCCCGAGCATGACTTACGCCGTCAAGGAAATCTTCTACACGCTGCAGGGCGAGGGCGCCAACGCGGGCCGCGCCGCCGTGTTCTGCCGCTTCGCCGGCTGCAATCTGTGGACCGGCCGCGAGCAGGACCGCGAGCAGGCGATCTGCCGCTTCTGCGATACCGATTTCGTCGGCACCGATGGCACGCTGGGCGGCAAATACCGCAGCGCCGAGGAACTGGCCGCGCAGGTGGCCTCGCAGTGGCCGCAAGGCGCGGGCGGCCACCCGCTGGTGGTCTGCACCGGCGGCGAGCCGCTGTTGCAGCTCGATGCGCCGCTGATCGACGCGCTGCACGCGCAGGGTTTCGAGATCGCGATCGAGACCAACGGCACGATCGCGGTGCCGGACGGCATCGACTGGGTCTGCGTCAGCCCGAAGATGGGCGCCGAGCTGGTGGTCACGCGCGGCGACGAGCTCAAGGTCGTGATTCCGCAGCCCGGCCAGGACTTCGCGGCATACGAGGCGCTGGATTTCCGCTATTTCCTCGTACAGCCGATGGACGGCCTGCTGGCGCGCGAGAATACGGCCCTCGCCGTCGATTTCTGCCAGCGCCATCCGCGCTGGCGCCTTTCGCTGCAAACCCACAAGCTGCTGGGCATCCGCTAGGCGTCTGCCGCACGGGTCCCGGCACCGGCCTTCATGAACAAGCAAGTCTCGATCACGCGCCGCCTCGAATTCGACGCCGGCCACCGCATCCCCAACCATGGCGGCCAATGCCGCAATATCCATGGCCACCGATATCGGCTCGACCTGACGCTGTCGGGGGAGGTGCTGCATCGCGAGGGCGCGGCCGACGAAGGCATGATCCTGGATTTCAGCGACATCAAGGCGCTGGCCAACCAGCATCTGGTCGACAAGTGGGACCACGCCTTCCTGATCCATCGCGGCGACACCGCGCTGCTCGAATTCCTGCGCGGCATGGAGGGGCACAAGACGGTGGTGCTCGACGCGATTCCGACCGTCGAGAACCTGGCGCAGATCGCCTTCGACATGCTGGCGCCGGTGTTCAAGGACTGCTTCGGCCACCATCTGCAGCTGACCCGCCTGGTGCTGTTCGAAACGCCGAACTGCTGGGCCGAGGTCACCGCGCCCGCCGTCGCGCCGGCGCAGGATTGATCCGGCTTGATCCGACCGCCTAGGTGCCGACAACCGACTCGACGATGACTCGCCGATGACCCGCCGATGACCCGCCGATGACAGACACGCCGCCGCCATCGCCTATCGCCGCTACCGGAGCCATCGCCACGCCGCCGTTCGAGGGCCCGCTGGCCGATGCGCGCGACCAGCGCTTCATGCGCGCCGCGCTGGAGGAGGCGCGCCTGGCCGAGGCGGCCGGCGAGGTGCCGGTGGGCGCGGTGGTGGTCTGGAACGACGCGATCATCGCTCGCGGCCACAACCTGCCGATCCGTTCGCGCGATCCGTCTGCCCATGCTGAAATGCAGGCGCTGCGCGCGGCCGCGCAGGTGGTCGGCAATTACCGGATGCCGGAGTGCGAGCTGTACGTGACGCTCGAACCGTGCGCGATGTGCAGCGGGGCAATGCTGCACGCGCGGCTGCGTCACGTGGTGTTCGGCGCCACCGATCCGAAGACCGGCGCCGCCGGCAGCGTGCTCGACCTGTTCGCCGAGGCGCGGCTCAATCACCAGACCACGATCCGCGGCGGTGTGCTGGCCGACGAGTGCGGCCAGCTGCTGCGCGATTTCTTCCGGGCGCGGCGGCGCGCGCAAAAGGCCGACCGCGCCGGCGGGCAGGCCGTCACCGAGCCTGGCACCGGCTCCGCCACCGAATCGTCATCCGATCCGCAGGGAACGCCCGACGCATGAACGCGCCCATCGAAGTCCGCCTGATCGCACCCTCCGGCTATCCCCACGACATGGCCCTCGCCGCCCGCGGGTGCGACTGGCTGCAGGCGCACGGCTACCGCGTCGCCAACCCGGAGGTGCTGGACCGCCGCCATCAGCGTTTCGGCGGCACCGACGACGAGCGGCTGGCCGACCTGCATGGCATCGGTACCGGGGCTTCCGGCGCGCTGACGCTGGCGGTGCGGGGCGGCTACGGCCTGGCGCGTCTGCTGCCGCGCATCGATTTCGACCGCATCGCCGCGCAGGCGCGCCGCGCGGCCACGCCGATCGTCGGCCACAGCGATTTCACGGCATTCCAGCTGGCGTATCTGGCCAAGGCGGGCGGCATCAGCCTGGCCGGTCCGATGCTGCTGGCCGACTTCGGCGCCGAGCCGGTCGATGCCTTCATGTGGCGGCATTTCGAGGGTCTGCTGCGCGCGTCGTCCTATACCGTCGACATCGACGCGCCGCAGGACGGCGGCCAGCCGTTCTCCGGCGAGGTCGCGGGCACGCTGTGGGGCGGCAATCTGGCGATGCTGTGCAGCCTGCTGGGCACGCCGTACCTGCCGCAGGTCGATGGCGGCATCCTGTTCCTCGAGGACGTCAACGAGCCGCCGTACCGCGTCGAGCGCATGCTGCTGCAGCTGGAGCAGGCCGGCGTGCTCGCCGCGCAGCGCGCGATCCTGCTGGGCGATTTCTCCAGTTACCGCGTCAGCGACTACGACAATGGCTACGACCTGCCGGCCGTGGTGGCCTATCTGCGCGAGCGCCTGCCGGTGCCGATCGTCACCGGGCTGCCGTTCGGCCACTGCCCGCGCAAGCTGACGCTGCCGGTCGGCGGGCAGGGCGCGCTGCGGGCCACGGCGGATGGCTTCACGCTGACGATGTCGGGGCACCCGTTGCTGGCCCGTCCGGCCTGAGCGTCCCGCCGAGCGCCCGCAGCATCGCACCCGGCACCCGGCCCGGGTCGCAGGCTCCCATCGCAGCCCGGCCTCCCCACTCGCCGCCGTCCTCGCGCCCGATTGCGCGAGCAATGGTAAAATCTCCGATTCTTCGCGAGGTGAAGGGCCCAGGCCTGTCCGGCCACGCGCCACGGTCGCTCCGTTGGCCCAGCCCGCCGCGCCATGCGGCACGCCGTCGGCAGCTTCGCCGATTTGCCGCCTTCACCGGCCGCCATCACCGCTACACCGCATTCCAAAAGGTTCTTCGACGTGCTATCTACCGCAAACATCACCATGCAGTTCGGCCCCAAGCCCTTGTTCGAGAATATCTCGGTCAAGTTCGGCGAGGGCAACCGCTACGGCCTGATCGGCGCGAACGGCTGCGGCAAGTCCACCTTCATGAAGATCCTCGGCGGGGACCTGGAGCCGAGCGCGGGCAACGTGATGCTGGAACCGGGCGTGCGCCTGGGCAAGCTGCGCCAGGACCAGTTCGCCTATGAAGACATGCGCGTGCTCGACGTGGTGATGATGGGCCATACCGAGATGTGGGCCGCGGCGCAGGAGCGCGACGCGATCTACGCGAACCCGGAAGCGACCGACGAAGACTACATGAAGGCCGCCGAGCTCGAGGCCAAGTACGCCGAATACGACGGCTACACGGCCGAGGCGCGCGCCGGCGAGCTGCTGCTGGGCGTCGGCATCCCGACCGACCAGCATCAGGGCACGATGAGCAATATCGCGCCGGGCTGGAAGCTGCGCGTGCTGCTCGCGCAGGCGCTGTTCTCGAATCCGGACGTGCTGCTGCTGGACGAGCCGACCAACAACCTGGACATCAACACGATCCGTTGGCTGGAACACGTGCTCAACGAGCGCAACTCCACCATGATCATCATTTCGCACGATCGCCACTTCCTGAACTCGGTCTGTACGCACATGGCCGACATGGACTACGGCACGCTGAAGGTCTACCCGGGCAACTACGACGACTACATGGAAGCGTCGATGCAGGCCCGCGAGCGCCAGATGGCGGCCAACGCGCGCGCCAAGGAGCGCATCACCGAGCTGCAGGACTTCGTGCGCCGCTTCTCGGCCAACAAGTCCAAGGCCCGCCAGGCCACCTCGCGCCTGAAGCAGATCGACAAGATCAAGGTCGAGGACATCAAGCCGTCGTCGCGCCAGAACCCGTTCATCCGCTTCGAGTTCGAGAAGAAGCTGCACAACCTGGCGGTGACCGCCGAGAACATCAGCAAGTCCTACGACCGCCAGATCCTGAACAACCTGTCGCTGTCGATCCAGGCCGGCGAGCGTGTCGCGATCATCGGCGAAAACGGCGCGGGCAAGACCACGCTGCTGCGCTGCCTGCTGGACGGCGCGGTGCAGACCGGCGTGCAGCGCGGCATCGAGGTCGACCACGGCAGCGTCAAGTGGGCCGAGAACGCCAACGTCGGCTACATGCCGCAGGACACCTACGAGGAGTTCCCGCAGGAGAGCAACCTGATGGACTGGATGACCCAGTGGACGCAGGCCGGCGACGACGACCAGTCCCTGCGCGGCACGCTGGGCCGGCTGCTGTTCTCGGCCGACGACATCAAGAAGTCGGTCAAGGTGCTGTCCGGCGGCGAGAAGGGCCGCATGATCTGGGGCAAGCTGATGCTGGGCCGCCATAACGTGCTGGCGCTCGACGAGCCGACCAACCACATGGACATGGAGTCGATCGAGTCGCTGCAGATCGCGCTGGACAAGTTCACCGGCACGCTGATCTTCGTCTCGCACGACCGCGAATTCGTCAGCGCGCTGGCCACCCGGATCATCGAGATCCGCACCGACGGTACGGTGACCGATTATCTGGGCACCTACGACGAATACCTGGAGTCGCAGGGTATCGCCGGCTGATCGGGCTTCCGTTTCTGCCAGCGAGCCGATGAAGGCCGCAACGCGATTGATGCGTTGCGGCCTTTTTTCATGGCCGGCTTGCCGGGGCGGTGGCCTGGCCCGAGTCCTGAGCGCGCGCGATGATCGGTGGCATATTGGCGCGCGCCTGGCGAACGCGATGCGGCGAAGCGATATCGGCCGACAAAATCGGTTTTACAATGTCGGCACAGAAAAAATCGATAACAACGGCAAAGGCCCTGAAACACCTGAATCAGGTTGGAAACACCGAAGGGCAATACGCCTGACGGCTCACCGAGGAATTGTGGCTATGCAGCAACGAGACAAACTGTTTATCAACGGCGCATGGGTGACCCCGCACGGCACCGGGCAGATCGACGTCATCCACTCGACCACCGAAGAGGTGATGGGCCGGATTCCCGAGGGCCATGCGCGCGATGCGGAGGACGCGATCCAGGCCGCCCGTGCCGCCTTCGACGGCTGGGCCGCGACGCCGCCGCAGCAGCGCGCCGACTATATCCGCAAGATCGCCGAAGGCCTGAAGGCGCGCACCGAGGAGCTGGCGCAGCTGATCGCGGCCGAGGTCGGCATGCCGATCAAGCTGGCCCGCGCGATCCAGGTCGGCGGCCCGGTCTTCAACTGGAGCCAGGCCGCCAAGCTGGTCGAGTCCTTCACCTTCGAGGAGGAGGTCGGCAATTCGCTGGTGGTGCGCGAGCCGGTCGGCGTGGTCGCCGCCATCACGCCGTGGAACTACCCGCTGAACCAGATCACGCTGAAGGTCGCGCCGGCGCTGGCCGCCGGCTGCACCGTGGTGCTCAAGCCGTCTGAAGTGGCGCCGCTGAACGCCTTCGTGCTGGCCGAGGTCATCGAGGCCGCCGGCCTGCCGCCGGGCGTGTTCAACCTGGTGACCGGCTACGGCCCGGTGGTCGGCGAGGTGCTGGCCAGCCATCGCGAGGTCGACATGGTGTCGTTCACCGGCTCGACCCGCGCCGGCAAGCGCGTGTCCGAGCTGGCCGCGCAGACCGTCAAGCGGGTCGCGCTGGAACTGGGCGGCAAGTCCGCCTCGGTGATCCTGGACGATGCCGACCTGCCGGCCGCCGTCAAGGGCACGATCAACGCCTGTTTCCTGAACTCCGGCCAGACCTGCTCGGCGCATACGCGGATGCTGGTGCCGCGGGCCCGCTATGACGAGGTCAAGGAAATCGTCAAGAAGGTGGTGGCGGGCTTTACCGTCGGCGATCCGCTGCAGGAAACCACCAGGCTGGGTCCGCTGATCTCGGCCGCGCAGAAGGACCGCGTGACCGGCTACATCCAGCGCGGGCTCAACGAGGGCGCCGAGCTGGTGGCGGGCGGCACCGAGCCGCCGGCCGGGCTGGACAAGGGCTTCTTCGTGCAGCCGACGGTGCTGGGCAACGTCGATCCGAAGGCGACCGTCGCGCAGGAGGAGATCTTCGGCCCGGTGCTGTCGATCATCTGCTACGACACCGAGGAGGACGCGGTGCGCATCGCCAACGACAGCGTCTATGGTCTCGGCGGTGGCGTGTGGTCGGGCGACGAGGCGCGGGCGATCCGCGTCGCGCGCCGCATCCGTACCGGCCAGGTCGACATCAATGGCGGCCCGTTCAACATGATGGCGCCCTTCGGCGGCTACAAGCAGTCGGGCAACGGACGCGAGGCCGGCAAGTACGGCCTCGAGGAGTTCCTCGAGTACAAGGCGCTGCAGCTGAAGAAGCCCGCGGCCTGAGCGCCGACCGCTTTGGAAATGCCCGGCCTGTCCGGGCATTTTTGCGTCGACGATAATCAAGGGCAGCACGTCGGCAACTGCGCTTCATCAACGGCACGTCGACAACAATACGACACCGCAACGAACGGTTGGACGGGGGAGGGACAGGCGATGCATTGGCTCAAGCGGCTGGCATGGCTGACGGTGATCCTGGCGGGTCTGGTACTGGCCGCGGCGATCGGCGGCTATGCCTGGTATCGGCAGGCGTCGCAGCCGGCGGTGGCGGGCACCGTCGCGCTGGCGGGTTTGCATGGGCGCGTCACGATCGTGCGCGACCGCCACGCGATTCCGCGCATCGAAGCGGGCGATCCGCTCGACGCCTATTTCGGACTCGGCTTCGTCCATGCGCAGGACCGGCTGTGGCAGATGCAGATGAACAAGCGCATCGCGTCGGGCCGGCTGGCGGAGATCCTCGGGGCCAGCGCGCTCCCGACCGATCGCTTCCTGCGCACCATCGGCGTACGCCGCAACGCCGAGGCCGCCTTCGCCGCCAGCACCCCGGAGACCCGCGCCGCGCTGCAGGCCTATGCCGACGGCGTCAATGCCGGCATCGCCAGCCACAAGGGCCCGCTGCCGCCCGAATTCGCGATCCTGCGCACGGTGCCGGAGCGCTGGGAGCCGGCCGATACGCTGGCCTGGCAGACGATGATGGCCTGGGACCTGAGCGCCAACTGGAGCCGCGAGGTGCTGCGCATGCGGCTGGCGCAGACGCTGCCGCTGTCGCGCATCAACGAACTGCTGGCGCCGTATCCGGGCGAGCAGCCGTTGCGCACGACCGACTATCCGGCGCTGTATCGGCAGCTGGCGCCGTTGACCACGGCGATGGCCGGCGTCGAGGCGGCGGCGCCGCCGGGGCTGGTCGAGGGCATGGGCTCGAACAACTGGGTGGTATCCGGCGCCCATACGCGCTCGGGCAAGCCGCTGCTGGCCAACGACCTGCATCTTGGCCTGCAGGCGCCGGCGTTGTGGTATTTCGCGACGCTGCGCGCGCCGGGACTCGACGTGACCGGCGCCACGCTGCCGGGCATGCCCGTGGTCGTGATCGGCCATACGCCGCGCATCGCCTGGGGCTTCACCAATACCGCGCCGGATCTGCAGGACCTGTATATCGAACGGCTGCGTCCCGGCCGGCCCGAGCAGTACCAGACGCCCAACGGCTGGGCCGATTTCTCGGTGCGCGAGGAGACCATCCGGGTCAAGGACCAGTCCGACGTGACGATCCGGGTCCGCTCGACCCGCCACGGTCCGGTGATCTCCGATGTCGCCGACCAGCTTGCCGCCGCCGTCGCGCCGCTGGGCGCGCAGTATGTGGTGTCGTTCCAATGGGTGGCGCTGCGGCCGGACGATCGTACCGTGCAGGCCGGGCTGAAGCTGAACCGCGCGCACGACTGGGCCAGCTTTACCGAGGCGCTGCGCGACTTCCACACGCCGCAGCAGAGCGCGGTCTATGCCGATGTCGACGGCAATATCGGCTTCCTCGCGCCGGGCCGCGTGCCGCTGCGCAACGCCGCCAACGATCTGAAGGGGCTGGCGCCGGCGCCGGGCTGGGACGCGCGCTACGACTGGAGCGGCTTCATCCCGTTCGAAAAGCTGCCGCGCAGCCTCAATCCGCCCGGCGGCGTGGTCGTGACCGCGAACCAGAAGATCGTGCCGGACGACTATCCGTTCTTCCTGACCAGCGAATGGACGGTGCCGTATCGGCACGACCGCATCCGCGCCTTGCTGGCCGCGCGGCGGCCGCACACGCTCGACACGTTCGCGGCGATCCAGAAGGACGAGTTGTCGCTGGCGGTCAAGGACGCGTTGCCGCTGCTGCTCGGCGCCTCGATTGCCGCCGACGACTCGCGTCCGGCCCGAGAGCGCGAGCTGTTTGCCGCGCTGGCGCGCTGGGACGGCACGATGTCGGCGGACCGCACCGAGCCGCTGGTCGCCACCGCGTGGCTGCGCGAGCTGTCGCGCGGCATGTTCGAGGGCAAGGTCGGCGACGGCGTGTTCGCGCGCATGTGGGAGCAGCGCAATGTGCAACAGGCGATGCTGAACATCCTGCGCAGCTCGCGCGGTCTCGGCCGCTTCTGGTGCGACGATCCGAAGACGCCTGCCCCCGAGGACTGCAACGACCAGATGGGTGCGGCGTGGAAACGTGCGATCGCCGATCTGCAGCAGCGCTATGGCGACGACCCGCGGCGCTGGCGCTGGGGCCAGGCCCATGCCGCCCGCGCCGAGCACCGCCCGTTCGCCAGGGTGCCGTCTCTGGCGGGGTTCTTCAATGTCAAGGTGCCGACCGGCGGGGATACCTATACGGTCAATGCCGGGCGCCACAATATCGGCGACGAGCAGGCGCCGTTCGAGAACGTGCATGGCGCCAGCGTGCGCGCGATCTACGATCTGGCCGATCTGTCCGCCTCGCGCTTCATCACGCCGACCGGGCAGTCCGGCAACGTGTTGTCGCCGCACTATCGCGACTGGACCGAGCAATGGGCACGCGGTGAGTACGTGACGATCCGGGGTGCCGGGCATCCGGCTGGAGCAAAAGCGTTCGAGACGCTGGTGCTGACGCCCGCGGCGGGCGATGGCGGCCGGACCAGCGGTGCGAGCCGGTGAGGGCGCTTCGACGCGCCTGGCACTCAGTCGCGCTGGAAACGGCGCGCGGTGCCTTCGCGCGTGATGCGCTCCCACACCGCCTGCTTTTCCGCGTCGCTCATGAAGACCCAGTTGCAGACCTCCATCGCGGTGCGGCCGCAGCCCTGGCAGACCTCGTCGAACAGCGTCGAGCAGATGCCGATGCAGGGGCTGTCGGGACGGTCGAACAGGCTATCGTCGGTGGTGCCGGTGGTGTCGGCGGTGTCCGGCAGGGCGAGCGGGTTTGACGCGGTGTCGGGGCGGGTAGGCGGCATGGCGGCTGGGCGAGGCAAAGGCGGCCATTATAAGCGGCGGGGTGAGGCGGTGCCGGCGCGCTGGGCTGCGATTCAGTCGGGCGCGTCGTCCAGCGGATTACCTGTCGGGTAATTGAACGTGCGCCGCGCCGGCTGCCATCATCGACTCACCACGACAGGCCAACGATTTTCTTTTCAGGAGCCCGCATGATGTCTTCGCTGCCCCCACTCTCCGCTGCCGGGACCTACGCCGAGGTCGCCCCCCGCGTTCGCGCGATGGTCGAGGAAATCCTGATCGGCTCGCCGGTCGCCCGCACGCTCGGCGTCGCGCTCGACGTGCTGGCGCCCGAGCATGTCGAACTGGTGCTGCCGTTCAGCCCGGGCAATGTCACGGTCGGCAGGACGGTG
>NZ_AMPR02000038.1:0-12562 GCF_000307735.3 Cupriavidus sp. HPC(L)
CGGCGGGCCGAAATAGGGCGACTTCAGCAGCGCTTCCCCGCTTGCCGCAAGTGCCTCACAATGCCGGTTTCGCGACCGCGCCTCTCATCCTTTATCTGAAAGTGACCACGCCATCCGACCATTGCTGGTACCTGTACCTGCTCGAATGCGCCGATGGCAGCCTCTATACCGGCATCACCACCGATGTCGCACGCCGATTCGCGCAGCACCAGGCGGGCACGGGTGCCCGCTATACGCGCTCGCGCAAACCGATCGCGATCGCCGCGCAGCTGCGTTGTGCCGACCGGGCGGAAGCGTCACGGCTGGAAGCGCTGGTCAAGCGCCTGCACGTCGCGCGAAAACGAGAGCTGTGCGCCTTGCTGGAGCTGGACCAGGCCGACATGCCGGATTTGCTGGCGTGGCTTCGCGACGGCGGCCGTCCATCCACGGCCGCCGCGCCGCTTGAGGAAGCGTGATTTGTTGGTGAGCCGGGCCCGCACTTTCCTTCCCCCACTTTCCTTCCTTAAGGCTCGTTTAAGTCTCGGCCCCTAGCATGTCCTCGTCGCGCCCCCCGTGGGCGCCTGAATCAACGAGGAGAACCAGATGATTCGCCGAACTGTTGCTCGTACCGCCATCGCCATTGCCGCCGTGGGCGTGCTGGCAGGCGGGTACAACTATCTCCAGAAGGAAGCGGTGTCATCGAGCTATGCCGCCCCGACTCCGGTGGTCGCGCAGGTCAACGCCGCGCCGGGCCGCGCGATGGCAACGCCGACCGATTTCTCCGGCATCGTCGACCGTTACGGTCCGGCCGTCGTCAATATCAGCGTAACCGCACGCGCGCAGCGCACTGCGGCGCAGATGCCGCCGGGCATGGACCCCGACGATCCGATGTTCCAGTTCTTCAAGCGCTTTGGCATCCCGTTCCCCTATGGGCCGCAGCCGGACCAGCCGCAATTGGCGCGCGGGCTGGGCTCGGGCTTTATCGTCAGCCAGGACGGCATGATCCTGACCAACGCGCACGTCGTCGATGGCGCGCAGGAGGTCGTCGTCAAGCTGACCGATCGTCGGGAGTTCAAGGCCAGGGTGCTGGGCGTCGACAAGCAGACCGACATCGCGGTGATCAAGATCGATGCCAAGGACCTGCCGACCGTGCAGCTGGGTGACCCGTCCCAGGTTCGCGTCGGCGAGCCGGTCGTCGCGATCGGTTCGCCGTACGGCTTCGAAAACACCGTGACCGCCGGCATCGTCAGCGCGAAGTCGCGCGCGCTGCCTGACGATACCTATGTGCCGTTCATCCAGACCGACGTCGCGGTAAACCCCGGCAACTCGGGCGGCCCGCTGTTCAATCAGCGCGGCGAAGTGATCGGCATCAACTCGCAGATCTACAGCCGCACCGGCGGTTATCAGGGCCTGTCGTTCGCGATCCCCATCGACGTCGCCACCAAGGTTCAGCAGCAGCTGGTTGCGCATGGCAAGGTCACGCGCGGACGCCTGGGCATCGGCGTGCAGGAGGTCAACCAGGCGTTGGCGCAGTCGTTCGGCTTGCCGAAGCCGGCCGGTGCGCTGGTCAATACGGTCGAGCCGGATGGCCCGGCGGCGAAGGCGGGCCTGAAGCCCGGCGACGTCATCGTGCGGATCGGCGATGACACCGTCGACCGTTCGACCGACCTGCCGGAACACGTCGCCGATCTGAAACCCGGCACCGAAACGAAGCTGAAGGTCGTACGCGAGGGCAAGCCCATTACGCTGACCGTCAAGGTAGGCGCGGCCAACGAGCAGAGCGTCGCGCAAAAGAGCGATGGCGCCGAGTCTGGCGGCAAGCTTGGCCTCGCGGTGCGGCCGCTGTCGCCAGCGGAGCAGCGCGAGAGCGGCATCGCCGGCGGCCTGGTAGTCGAGGGCGCGTCGGGTCCCGCGGCACGCGTCGGCATTCAACCCGGCGACGTGATCCTGGCCTTCAACGGCACGCCGATCAAATCGGTCGAGCAATTGCGCACGATGGTGTCGAAGGCCGGCAAGGAAGTAGCGCTGCTGGTGCAGCGTGACGACACGCAGCTGTTCGTGCCGATCGAACTGGGCTGATCGAACTGCTCTGACCGAAAGACGCGCAAGGCGTCGCGCACGGGCGATCGATAGACGATCGAGAAGCCCGGGCGCGACGCCATTTTTGTCAGTGCGCTGTCGCGCGCCAGCGTATACGAGGAGGTATACGCGCACGTATACGGCCCCGTATACCTGTCGTATACGCGCCGACGTCGACGGCAGGTATACGTATACGTACCCACCCCGAAATCGTTGCCCAGAGCGGTTTTCCGGGCTGCATAGCCACACAGGAACGCAATCACGGCGTATCATCTCGACTGCGATGCATGACGAGGCATCGGTGCCATCGTCTTGTGGACTCGATCGAAAAGGAAGTCTATGCAGTTGGATCTCACGCGTGCATCTACGGTGACGGCGACCGACCGGGCGCGGCGCATGCCGCGCGCGACGCCGTCGCCCCGTCGTCGCAAGAAGGTAGAGGTCACCTACTGGGAGCGCGGCTATCGTTCCCACTACTACCGCAACGAGCGCGGCGACAAGCTGGGCGAAGTACATCTGTCCGAGCGTGGCGAAGTGCCCGTGGTCTATCGCTGGGCGGCCGGCAACTATTCGGGCGCCGAAGGGTCGCTGGCGCACGCGCGCATGCGCGTCGAAGAGACCGTGGGCTTCGGCATGCGCCAGCTGCCGTTGTTCTGACGACGGCAACGCTGCCGGGCAACACCCTCACATCGACCGCAGCCTCTGCCGCGGTCCCGCGCGGCGCGCTCCATCGAGCCGGCGCTGCCACAGCATCGCCGCCGCGCACCGCGCCAGCAGCGCGATCGAGCGATACAGATCCTCGCACGCCATCAGCCTTGCCTATCGATGCAGCGGTCAGCGGGGCCGCGCGCTACGTCGGTTCTGCTTCGAGGCGCGCCGCGCGCGCTTCTGGCATCATCCGGTTATTCGCGCGCGAAACCGCCCCCTTCGCGCCTGGCTGAACCCGCGGCAAAGCCTGTTGCCTCGCCGCCTTGCCCGTCCCGCTGTCGCCATGACGACCCCTGCCGCTCCCCAACATCCCGATGCAATCGGCGACGCCGCCGCGCCGCCCGCCACGTCCTCATTCGATGCGCAGGAACTGGAGGCACTCGCCGCGGCGTTTCACCGCGACGGCTTCGTGGTGCTGCGTGGCCTGGCGGAGCCCGCCCTGTGCGATGCGATGGAGCGCGTGGCGCGAGCCCAGCTCGGCGCGGCGGTCGAGCCGGTCGAATACGAAGCCGAACTGGGTTATCCCGGGGCACCCC
This sequence comes from Cupriavidus sp. HPC(L), assembly GCF_000307735.3. Lineage (NCBI taxonomy): Bacteria > Pseudomonadati > Pseudomonadota > Betaproteobacteria > Burkholderiales > Burkholderiaceae > Cupriavidus > Cupriavidus sp. HPC(L). The sequence goes on from NZ_AMPR02000038.1 coordinate 3,303, forward strand.
GCAGCCGCGACGCGGCGGGCGGAGCGACCGTGCGGCGCCTGCGCCAGGCCTACGATCGCGATCCGGTATTCCAGCAATGGGCGACCGACCCACGCGTGGCCACGCTGGTCACCGCGCTGCTGGGCGAGCCGGCGCAGCTGACGCTGGCCCACCATAACTGCGTGATGACCAAGCATCCGACCTATGGCAGCCAGACCGGCTGGCATCGGGACACGCGCTACTGGTCATTCGCCAGTCCGGAGCTGGTGACGGTGTGGCTGGCCCTGGGAAAAGAAGACGAGAGCAACGGCGCGCTGCGCGTGATACCCGGCTCGCATCGGGTCGCGCTGGAGCCTGGACAGCTCGATGCCGCGGAGTTCCTGGTGGACAGCCATCCGGCCAGCGCGGCGCTGCTGGCGGGCGCGACGCCGCTGTCATTGCAGCGTGGCGACGTGCTGTTCTTCGACAGCCGGCTGTTCCATAGCGCGGGGCAGAACCTGTCCGACGCGGTCAAGCTGTCGGTGGCCTTCGCCTATCTGGGACTGAGCAACCGGCCGCTGCCCGGCACGCGTTCGGCGCAGCACGGCATGGTGCAACTGCCCGCGCCGATGGCGAGCTGAAGCGCTGAATCTGAAGCGCTGAATCTGAAGCGCTGAATCTGAAGAAACGGGAAGGCGCAGGCGTCAGGTGCGCAGGCTGACCAGGTTGGTGATCTTCTCGGACGCTTCGAGCAGCGGCGGCAGGAAACGGCGCACCATCTCCTCGGCGCTGGTGCGGTTGGCCTGACCACTGATGTTCATTGCGGCGATGACCTGGCCGGCGCGATTACGGATCGGCGCCGACAGCGACACCAGTCCTTCCTCGAGCTCCTGATCGTTCTGCGCCCATCCCTGTGCGCGGATGCGCGCGATGATCGCCTTCAGTTCGTCGATATCGGTGACCGTGCGCTGCGTGCGCTTGCGCAGATCGCTGGCGTGCAGCACGCGGTCGAGTTCCTGGTCGGACAGTCCAGCCAGCAGCACGCGGCCCATCGATGAGCAATAGGCGGGCAGCCGGCTGCCGATCGACAGATTGATCGTCATGATCTTGCGCGCGGGCACGCGCAGCACGTAGACGATTTCCGTCCCGTCCAGTACCGATACCGAGCAGCTTTCATGGACCTGCTGCGACAGCGCCTCCATGATCGGCTCGGCCAGGTTCCAGAACGGCATCGAGGTCAGATAGGCGAAGCCGAGGTCGAGGATCTTCGGCGTCAGCCGGAACAGCCGGCCGTCCGCCTCGACATAGCCCAGGCCCACCAGCGTCAACAGGATGCGGCGGGCGCCGGCCCGGGTCAGCCCGCTGGCCTGCGCGATTTCCGTCAGGGTCTGGGCCGGACGCTGGGCGTTGAAGGCGCGGATCACCGACAGCCCGCGCGCGAAGGACTGGACGTAGCTGTCGCTGGGCTTCTCGGCCGCGGTGCCGGCGTTGCCGGTGCTGCCCTGCGCTTCGGCGGCGGACGGCTGGGAATCCTGGGAATCGTTCGGGGCGTGGCTGGCCATCGAGGTATACGGCTGGATGCCGAATGCGCACGGAAAGGCCGAAAGAGTAGTGGAAAAGGCCGCAAACCGCCAGAGGGGCATGCCGCAATGCCCCGTTGTGCCGCAGACCGCGGTGGGTTCGCGCCCGGCAGCGCCCGAGGCCTGGCGCCGCGGGTGCCACGCTCAGCGGAAACTCTTCTGTACCAGCACGAAGCCCGCGATCAGCATGCAGACCAGCGCGAAGCCGTGCAGCAGATCCATGCCGGCCAGCAGCGTGGCCTGGCGGTCCACCTCCTGCGAGAGCCGCGCCAGATCGAAGCTGGAGAGCCCGCCGCCCTGCTGCAGCGCGGGCTCGAAGCGCGTCACGTGCTCGACCAGATGGGTGCGGTGCGTGGCCGCGCCTTGCTGCATCCACATGCTGGCCAGCCCGGTGCCCGTGGCCGAGGCGATCTGCTTGCAGACGTTCTTGAACTGGTAGGCGTGGGCGAAGTCCTCGACCGGCAGATCGAGATAGGTCATCGAGGCGACCTGGATCATCAGCAGCACCGGCGTCAGTCCTTCGAGCAGCACCACCGGTACCAGCGCATAGTCGGGCGCACCCGGCATCAGCCGCTGCGACAGCAGCATCGCGGCGCAGGCGTAGACCACCAGGCCGGCCGCAATCACCCGCCGCTTGCGGAACACCATCGCCATGCACAACGTCAGCACGACCGCGCCGATTGCCGACACGGTGCCGCTGACCGACAGCAGCATGCTGGTGGTGCGGAAGGTCAGGCCCAGTCCGCTCTGCGTCAGCGTCGGCAGCAGGTAGGCCCAGATCGCCGACAGCAGGTAGTACAGCGTGTAGAAGCCCAGGCCATACAGATACCGCCGGCCGAGCAGCCGCGACGGATCGATCCACGGGTCCTGGTGGCGATGCAGCCGCCAGGCGCAGAACAGCAGCAGCGCCAGCCCGGCGGCGGCCATCAGCGGCATGTGCGGCGTGCTGAAGAAGCGCGTGTAGCGCATCTCCTGCAGCGTGTGCAGCAGCACCAGCGCGCCGGCGGCGGCGCTGAGCGCCGCGGGCCAGTCCAGCGTCGATACCGGCGGATGCGGGTCGCGCGGACCGCGGCGCGGGTAGGTCACCGCCACCAGTGCCAGCACCGGCAACGCGATCACGGCCTGGAACAGGAACACCGCGCGCCAGCCGATCTCGTCGAGGAAGATGCCGGTCAGCCACGGCGTCACCGCCAGCAGCCCGAACGATCCCAGCCCGAAGCGCAGCAGCAGCGGGGCGCGTTCGGTGGGCGCCGTCAGCAACTGCACGAGGATGCGCGAGGCCGCGAACAGGCCGCCGGCGCCCAGGCCCTCGACGGTCTTGCCGACGATCAGGCCGGTGGGGGAGCCGGCCTCCGCGCACAGGATCGCGCCGAGCACGAACACGACCAGCGACGCCATCGTGAAGCGCTTGTAGGTGATGCGCCGCGCGATCTGGTCGAGCAGCATGTTCATCAGCACGGCGGCCGCGGCATAGGCGCTGACCGCGTACAGGTAGTCGCTCGGCGTCGCATTGACGCCGCCCTGGATGTGCTGGCTCGCCACCGCCATCATCAGCGTCGACGAGAAGTCGAGCCCGGTGACCAGCCCTAGCGTCAGCCCGAATGCCGACAGCCGCAGCGGTCCCATCTCGGGGTGCGAGGCGAGGCGCAGCGAAGGTGTCGGGGAGGGATTTGGCGCGGGCAGGCCCGCCGGCAAAGGTTGGTGGGGCATGGGCGCCAGCTTAGCCGCGCACGCGTGCGCGAAAAACCGGCTGCGCTGGAAACTTCGTCCGGCTGTCGGAACAATCGGCGCCGCGCGCGCCCATGAAAAATGTCTGCAGGCGCAGGCCGCGAAAAGGGGGAGTCGTGTCGGTCGTACCGGATCGTTGCGATCAGCGACCGCCAGATGCGCCGTCATCCTGTTGCCGCGCATAAACCACCAGCCGCAGGTGCCGGTCTTCGTCAACCGTCAACGACGTATGCTCGAACGGCTCGGCCTGGCCGTCGACCACCAGCCTGCGCACGCCATTGCAGGGCGCATGAACATCGTGCTGCCGCCACCACGCCTTGAACTCTGGCGCCACCCGTTCCAGCTCGTCCACCAGTTCATGAATATCGGCTTCCTGCGAGGCGCGGGCGAAGTCGCGGCGGAAGCTCGACAACATCAGCGGAGCCTGTTCCTCCCATGCGTCGATGCGCGCGTGCAGCAGCGGATCGGTGAACAGCAGCCACAACAGGTTGCGCCGCTCGGGCGCATGCGTTGCAAAGCCGAAAAGCGCGTCGGCTGGCGCATTGAAGCCGAGCACGTCCCAGCGCAGGTTGAGTACGAAGGCAGGGTGCGGCAGGTCGTGCATCAAGCGTCGGACCAGCGGCGGCAGCGCGCACCAGGTCTTGCCCGGCTCGGCAGGCGGGCGTTCGTGGGCCAGCAGGAATAGGTGACGGCGCTCGGCGGCATCCAGTTTCAGTACCCGTGCCAGGTTGTCCAGAAAGGTCGCCGACACCCCTATGTCGCGTCCTTGTTCCAGCCATGTGTACCAGGTCAGCCCGACGCCAGCGAGCGCTGCGACTTCCTCGCGCCGCAGTCCCGGCGTGCGGCGACGGCCACCGCTGGGCAAGCCCAGGTCGACGGGCGAAAGGCGCTCGCGGCGCGCCCGCAGGAAGGCCGCCAGATCGGAGCGGGTTCGTTCCAAGCTTCGCATCGCTATCCCATTACTTTAAGTAATAGCATAAGCTGTTAAATTGTAATTGTTTAACGAGGATTCGAGAATGATTGCGTCTTTACTCGGGATACGCAAGATGAACTCGAATTCCTGCTTGGCGGCGCTGCCGGTGCGCGCCGTCAATGGCCCGCCGTGGCTCGGTTTGTCCGTTCTGCTGCTGGCCGGTTTCGTCACGATCTTCGACCTGTTCGTGGTCAATGTCGCCATCCCCAGCATGCAGGCCGGACTCGGCGCGAGTTTTGCGCAGATCGGTTTCATCGTGGCCGGCTACGAGCTGGCCTTCGGAATCCTGCTGATTACTGGCGGCCGGCTGGGCGACTGGTTCGGGCGACGGCGCTTGTTCATCGTCGGCATGGCGGGCTTCACCATGGCCTCGGCCTTGTGTGGCTTGGCCCCCGGCGCGGGATTCCTGATCGGCGCGCGGGTGTCGCAAGGGCTGGCGGCAGCCCTGCTGTTTCCACAGGTCTATGCGTCGATCCGCGTCAATTTCGACGGCGACGATAGCCGCCGCGCCTTCGGACTGCTGGGAATGACGCTGGGCCTGGCTGCCATCGCCGGGCAGGTGCTGGGTGGCTGGCTGGTGCATGCGGACCTGTTCGGGCTGGGCTGGCGCAGCATCTTCCTCATCAATGTTCCCATCGGGCTGTTTGCCATCGCGGCGGCACGCTACATCCCCGAATCTCGCGCGCCGCAACGACCGGCCCTGGACTGGACGGGCGTGGCGATGGTCAGCGCCGGGCTGGCGTTGCTGCTGGTGCCCCTGATCGAGGGGCCGGGCCAACGCTGGCCGGCCTGGAGCTTCTGGTCGCTGGGCGTAGCGGCAGCGCTGCTGGCGCTGTTCCATCGGCAGCAGGAGCAGCGGCGAAGGGCTGGCGGCTTGCCTCTGGTGGATATGCGGCTGCTGGCCCAACGCCGCTTCGCGCTGGGCGCGGTATTGGTGCTGCTGGTCTATTCCACGTCCAGTTCCTTCTTCTTGTGCTTCGCCTTGCTGGTGCAGACCGGGCTGGGCCTCGACCCCTTCGTGGCGGGCAGCATCTTCGCGCCGTGCAGCGTGGGTTTCGTGTTGGCGTCGCTTGCCGCGCCGCGGCTGGTGGCGCGCTGGGGAACGCGCGCCATCGTCGCGGGTGCGCCGGTCTACGCGGTCTCCATCGGACTGCTGATCGTGCAGGTGCGGATGGCGGGCGCGGAACTGGTGCCCGCGCGGCTGATTCCCGTGCTGGTCGTGGTCGGTGCGGGCCAGGGTTTCGTCATGACGCCACTGCTGAATCTGGTGCTGGGCTTCGTCGAGGAGGCACAGGCGGGGATGGCTTCGGGGTTGATCTCGACAGTGCAGCAGATCGGCGCGGCGTTGGGCGTGGCGGTGGTCGGCATCCTGTTCGGTGCGGCGCTGGCTGCCGATGAAGGCGTCGCCGCACAGGCTGGACAATATGCCTCGGCCTTCGTAACCGGGATGCTCTACAACCTCGGCGCGGCTCTGCTGGTCTGCGTGCTGTTGCTGATGCTGGCGAGAACCCAGCGGTCGGCAGGCTGACTGTATCGGCGTTTGGCGCAGTCCACAGGAATGCGGCACTGAAGTCATGGTGAAATGAAAAAACCGGCCCGCAGGCCGGTTTTCATTGGCACGCCGAAGGGCGCGCGAGGACGTCAGGCGCCCTGGCCGAAGCGATCGCGGTTGTCCGACACGTGGTCGGCGCGCGCGCCGTCCGTGTAGGCATCGACGCTGCGGGCGCCATCGGTGTAGGCGTCCACCGTGCGGGCGCCGTCGGTGTACGGGTCGGCCTTGCCGACGTGCATCGAGGCGCCTTCGAGACGCAGCACGTCGCGCTCGAGCGTGGTGGCGTGCAGCGCGGTGGCGGACAGGGACAGGCCGGCGGCGCAGAGCAGCGCGAAGGCCAGGCGACGGGGTTGTGCAAGAGTCTTCATGGTTTTTTTCCTTTGATCAAAGCCGTGTGGCCGGCGTCAGCCGACCACACCGCCCGAATCTACGCCCGTCGTTGGCGTGGAAAAAGAGGCTCTGCAGCAACACACTGTTCAGGCATGCGGACAATGGCCGCGAACCATCGTCTGGACAACACCGCGCTGGCGGCAGCGGGACAAGCGGGGTTCAGAGCAGATGCCGCAGGCCGAACAGGTTGACGCTCAGTCCGGCGATCACCATCAGCAGCACCTGCGCGAGGATGAACAGCACCAGCGGCGAGATATCGAAGCCGCCCAGGCGCGGGATCACGCGGCGGATCGGATCGAGCAGCGGATCGGTCAGCTGCTGGATCACCGGGGTGATCGGCGAATGCGGATTGACCCAGGACAGGATCGCCATCAGCAGCGTGACCCACATCACCAGGCTGATGCCCCACTTGAGCACGTTGAGCACCGCGATGCCGAGCACGGCGGGCAGCAGGCCGAACGGACTGCCGGCGGTCAGTCCGATCACCGCGAGCAGGAACACCACGGCGGTCAGCCAGGCCGCGACAACGGTGGCCCAGTCGATGCCGCCGACGCCGGGAATGATCCGCCGCAGCGGCCGTACCAGCCAGTCGGTGACCTGGAACACCGCATGCGAGATCGGATTGCGCGCGGGCAAGCGCGTCAGTTGCATCCACAGCCGCAGCAGCAGCGCCATGCCGAAGAGCGTGAAAACGGTGTCGAGCAGAAAGATGGCGATTTGCGAGAGCATCGGATTTCCGTGGTCGTGACGCAGGTGTCTGCGGACGCACAGATTCTGCCATACCCGCAATGCCCCGCGTAGCGCAACGGTGGCCCCGGCCGCAGAGGCGTGCCGGTGCGCCGCGCCGTGTCTGGCCGCCTTGCCGCGCACCTATAATGACGGCCGACTCCAGATTGCGGCCGCGCTGCCACGCCGGCCGCGCCATCGCACGCCATGAATCAGCCCCGTTCCCCGAGCGCCGCCGAGCTTGCCAAGCAGGACTTCGAGGCGCTGTCCGACTTCCGCTACCAGCTGCGGCGCTTCATGCGTTTCTCCGAAGACGCCGTGCGCGAGGAGGGCCTGACCGTGCAGCAGTATCTGTTGCTGCTGCATATCCGCGGCTTTCCCGGGCGCGACTGGGCCTCGATCGGCGAACTGGCCGAGCGGCTGCAGGCCAAGCAGCACGGCGTGGTCGCGCTGGTCAATCGCTGCGAGGCGGCCGGGCTGGTCAAGCGCAAGACCAACGCGGCCGACCGCCGCGTGGTCCAGGTCCATCTCCAGCCCAAGGGCGAGCGTTGCCTGAACCGGCTGGCGCTGCTGCATCGAAGCGAACTCGAATCGCTGCGCCACACGTTCCGCATCGCGCGCCTGACCGCCTTCAACGACGACGGCGTGTCGCGCGGCTAGGGCACGCGCGTCAGGCCGGCTGCGCCAGCGCCTGCGCGAGGAAGGTCAGTGCGCGGCCGTGGGCCAGCACCGCCGACGGCTGGTGATAGGAGCCGCGGGCCCAGCAATTGAAGCCGTGATCGGCGCCCGGATACACGTGGACCTCGGCGCGCGGATTGCCGGCCATCGCTGCGCGCACCTGTTCGACCGCCTCGGGCGGAATATTGGCGTCGCGCTCCCCATAGTGGAACTGGATCGGGACGCGCACGGAGCCGGCCTGGTCCAGGCGGCGCTGGATTCCGCCGCCGTAGTAGGGCACCGCCGCGTCGACCAGACCGCGCGCCGCGCTCAGATACGCCAGCAGACCGCCGAAGCAGTAGCCGACCGCGGCGATCCGGCCGTCCGGCCCGATCTGCGCGCGCAGCGCCTGCGCCGTCAGCGCGATGTCGTCGACGATGACATCGGGATCGGTGGCCTTGTACAGCGCCATCGCGCGTTCCTTGTCGGCGCCCACATAGCCGAGCTCGATGCGCTGCGCCTCGCGCCAGAAGATGTCCGGCGCCATCACGACGTATCCATCGAGCGCGTATTGGTCCGCCACCGCGCGGATATGTTCGTTGACGCCGAAGATCTCCTGGATCAGCACGATGCCTGGTGTGCCGGGGCGCGTGCCGCCGGGCGGCAGGCTCAGGTAGGCATCGAACGCATGCGGGTCGGTGCCGACGCGGATCCAGCGGCGCAGCGTATCGTTTGCGGACAGGGTTGCGGTCATCGTTTCCTCCATCGGTAGGGCGCACAGGGTAAGGCAAGCCGCGCGAGCTTGCCAAGGGCGCACGGTCGGCCGCAGCCCCATCGAGGACGCTGCCCACATTGCATGTAGGCGGATTCCGACAAGCGCCGGGGCCGGCGGCGGACGGCGGTTCCGTGCAGGGCTTGCCATACTGCTGGCGGAGGTCCGCCGGACATCCTGGTCCCGCTGCGCCTCCTTTCGTTTCCGCAGGGATGCCGATGACCGCTGAAGACGCGCCTGAAGACCGGCATGGTGCAGCCGGCGTAGCGAGGACGGAGCGCCGCGATGGCGCACCGCCTGCCGGCGCCGGCCATCGCGCGCCTGACGCCACCACCGCGCGGCTGCTGCAGCCGGGCCGCAACTGCTGGCGCATCGAACGCGCGTCGCGCTTCGCCATGCTGGTCGATGGCGACGAGTACTTCCGCGCGCTGCGCTCGGCGCTGACCCATGCGGAACACACGGTCTTCATCCTCGGCTGGGACATCGACAGCCGCTTCGAACTGGTGCCCGGCGGCGCCGACGACGGCTTTCCGCGCGGGCTGCGCGATTTCCTCGACGCGCTGGTGCGGCGCCGCCGCCGGCTGCGCATCTACGTGCTCAGCTGGGACTTCGCGATGGTCTACGCGATGGAGCGGGAATGGCTGCCGGCGGTCAAGCTGGACTGGCAGACCCATCGCCGGCTGTCGTTCCGGCTCGACGCCCGCCATCCGGTGGGTGCCTCGCATCATCAGAAGGTGGTCGTGATCGACCACAGCCTGGCCTTCGTCGGCGGACTGGATCTGACGCGGTGCCGCTGGGACACACCCTCGCATGCGCTGCAGGACCCGCGCCGTGTCGACCCGGACGGCAAGCCCTATGGGCCGTTCCACGACGTGCAGGCCGTGGTCGAGGGCGACGTGGCGCGCGCCCTTGGCGAGATGGCCG
>NZ_AMPR02000037.1:0-12712 GCF_000307735.3 Cupriavidus sp. HPC(L)
CAGCGGATCGGCGGCCGCGACCGCGGCATCGAAGCTCTCGCGCAGCAGCGCGCGCGGGTCCATGCCCGGCTTGGCGGCCTCGCTCACAGCGCTTCCGCGATCGCGCGGCCGAGGTCCGCGGTGCCGGCGTTGCCGCCGATATCGCGCGTCAGCGGCGCGTGCGCGGGTCCGGCGGCCAGCACCGATTCGATCGCACCGAGCACGGCGGCGCCGGCATCGGCATGGCCCAGGTGTTCGAGCATCATCGCTCCGCACCAGATCTGCCCGATCGGATTGGCGATGCCGCGGCCGGCGATATCGGGCGCGGAGCCGTGGACCGGCTCGAACAGGCTCGGAAAGGTCCGCTCGGGATTGATATTGGCCGACGGCGCCACGCCGATGGTGCCGGTGCACGCCGGCCCGAGGTCCGACAGGATGTCGCCGAACAGATTGCTGGCCACCACCACGTCGAACCAGTCCGGATGCAGCACGAAGTTCGCGGTCAGGATGTCGATGTGGTACTTGTCGACCTTCAGGCCGGGATAGTTTGCCGCCATCGCCTCGACCCGCTCGTCCCAGTACGGCATCGTGATCGAGATGCCGTTGGACTTGGTGGCCGAAGTCAGATGCTTCTTCGGACGCTTGCTGGCCAGCTCGAACGCGAACTTCAGGATGCGGTCGACGCCGATCCGGCTCATCACCGTTTCCTGGATCACGACCTCGCGCTCGGTACCCGGGAACATCCGGCCGCCGATGCTGGAATACTCGCCCTCGGTGTTCTCGCGCACCACGTAGAAATCGATGTCGCCGGGCTTGCGGTCGGCCAGCGGGCTGCGGATGCCCGGCATCAGCCGGACCGGGCGCAGGTTCACGTACTGGTCGAACGCGCGCCGGAACTGCAGCAGCGAGCCCCACAGCGACACATGGTCGGGCACCGTCGCCGGCCAGCCGACCGCGCCGAAGTAGATCGCGTCATAGCGCGAGAGCGTATCGAACCAGTCGTCCGGCAGCATCTTGCCGTGGCGTGCGTAATAGTCGCAGCTGGAAAAATCGAAGTGGTCCCACTGCAGGTCGATGCCGAAACGGCGCGCAGCGGCGTCCATCACGCGGATGCCTTCGGGCATCACTTCGGTGCCGATCCCGTCTCCAGGGATCACGGCAATCTTGTATTGGCTCATGGCGGAAGGGCTCGTTGGAGGCGGATTGAAGCGGATCGACGGGCGATTCGGCCGTCCCGGCGGACCGCGCCGGCGGCCGTGGACGTGCTTGGCAGAACGCCCGGCCCGGCGGGATAATGTCGCAATTCTATTGCAATCGGCCGGCCCTCACGCCGCCCCGGTCCCACGCCATGTGCCAGCTGCTCGGCATGAACTGCGCCACGCCGACCGACGTGACGTTCTCCTTCACCGGCTTCGCCGCGCGCGGCGGCGTCACCGATCACCATGCCGACGGCTTCGGTGTCGCGTTCTTCGAGGACAAGGCCTGCCGGCTGTTCATCGACAACCAGTCGGCCGGCACCTCGCCGGTGGCGGACCTGATCAAGCACTATCCGATCAAGTCGAAGAACGTCATCTCCCATATCCGCAAGGCGACCCAGGGCACGGTGCGGCTGGAGAACTGCCACCCGTTCATGCGCGAGCTGTGGGGCCGCCACTGGATCTTCGCCCACAACGGCGACCTGAAGGGCTTCTCGCCGTTCCTGTCCGGCGTCTATCAGCCGGTCGGCGACACCGACAGCGAGCTCGCCTTCTGCGCGCTGATGCAGGGGCTGCGCAAGCGTTTCCCCGGCTCCCAGCCGCCGCTGAACGAGCTGTGCCACGCGCTGGCCGACATCACGCGCGAAATCACGCTGTACGGCGTCTTCAACTATCTGCTGAGCAATGGGCAGGCGCTGTTCGCGCACTGTTCGACGCGGCTGTATTACCTGGTGCGCCAGTGGCCGTTCTCGACCGCGCATCTGATCGACGCGGACCTGTCGATCGACTTTGCCCAGGTGACCACGCCGGAAGACCGGGTGGCGGTGATCGCCACCGCGCCGCTGACCGACGACGAGGTATGGACGCCGTTCGCGCCCGGGGAACTGATGATGTTCGAGGCCGGGCAGCCGACGATGACGCTGACGGTGCCGATTCCGCCCGAGGTGCAGGCGCGCAACGCGGCCAATTCGGCCTGTACTTGACGGGAAACGCGAAGGGAAACCTGAAGGGAGCCTTGACTCCCCTCTCCCGCTGGCGGGAGAGGGGTTGGGGGAGAGGGCAGCAGCGTCTTCACGCGCGCTGTCGCCGGAAAAAACCTCTCTCCCCGGCCCTCTCCCCCTGAGGGGGAGAGGGAGAACTGCCGGGACAGCGAAGACCTCAGTGCTGCAGGATCTTCGACAGGAACTGGCGGGCCCGTTCCGAACGCGCCTCGATATTGCCGAAGAACTCCTCCTTCGGCGTGTCCTCGACGATATGGCCCTGGTCCATGAAGATCACGCGGTTCGCCACCTTGCGGGCAAAGCCCATTTCGTGGGTCACGCACATCATCGTCATGCCCTCATGGGCCAGCTGCACCATCACGTCGAGCACCTCGTTGACCATCTCCGGGTCCAGCGCCGAGGTCGGCTCGTCGAACAGCATGCAGATCGGATCCATCGACAGCGCGCGCGCGATCGCCACGCGCTGCTGCTGGCCGCCCGACAGCTGTCCCGGATACTTGTTGGCCTGGTTCTTCAGGCCCACGCGCTCCAGATACTTCATGCCCTTGGCCATCGCCTCGTCGCGCGAGCGGCCCAGCACCTTGATCTGCGCGATGGTCAGGTTCTCGGTGATCGACAGGTGCGGGAACAGTTCGAAGTTCTGGAACACCATGCCGACGCGCGAACGCAGCTTCGGCAGGTCGGTCTTCGGTCCGCCGACCGAGGTGCCGTCGACCAGGATCTCGCCCTTCTGGAAGGGCTCGAGCGCATTGACGGTCTTGATCAGCGTGGACTTGCCCGAACCGGACGGGCCGCACACCACCACCACTTCGCCCTTGGCCACGCGCGTGGTGCAATCGGTCAGCACCTGGAAGGAGCCGTACCACTTGGAAACGTTATTGATTTCGATCATACAGCCACCTTTTTCTGGTATCGCTTGACCAGCAACGATGCGGAAAAACAGATCACGAAATAGACCAGACCCGCGAACAGCAGCATCTCGACGATGCGGCCATCGCGTTCGCCGATGCCATACGCCTGCCCGAAGAAATCGGCCAGCGCGCTGACGTAGACCAGCGAGGTATCCTGGAACAGGATGATGCCCTGCGTCAGCAGCAGCGGCACCATGTTGCGGAACGCCTGCGGCAGCACCACCAGCCGCATGGTCTGCCCATAGGTCATGCCGAGCGCCTGCGCCGCGTACATCTGCCCGCGCGACACGCTCTGGATGCCGGCGCGGATGATCTCCGAGTAATAGGCCGCCTCGAACAGCGCGAAGGCGACCAGCGCCGACGTCATCCGCAGATCGGTCGCCGGCGACAGATTGAAGATCGACTGCAGCACCTGCGGAATGATCAGGAAGAACCAGAGCAGCACCATCACCAGCGGTATCGAGCGGAAGATGGTGACGTAGCCCTGCGCGAACCAGTTCAGCGGCTTGACCGAGGACAGGCGCATCATCGCCAGGATGGTGCCCCAGACGATGCCGACCACCACCGCGGTGGCGGTGATCTTCAGCGACACCATCATGCCCTCGCCGAGCACGTGCAGCGTATCGGCGTTGATCGAGGTGAAATCGAATGAATAAGCCATCGCGTTCCCCTTACTTGCTGCCGATGAAGCCCGGCACGCGCGTGCGCTTTTCCACCCAGCGCATTCCCAGCATGACGACGATATTGATCAGCGCGTACATCAGCGTGACCGCGATGAAGGACTCGTACGGCCGCGCCGTGTAGTCGACCAGCTGGCGCCCCTGCGCCGCCAGTTCCAGCAGGCCGATCGTCGACGCCACCGCCGAGTTCTTGAAGATGTTCAGGAATTCGGAGGTCAGCGGCGGCACGATGACGCGGAACGACATCGGCAGCAGCACGTAGCGATAGGTCTGCGGCAGCGTGAAGCCCATCGCCAGGCCGGCGTTGCGCTGGCCCGGCGGCAGCGAGTTGATGCCCGAGCGCACCTGTTCGCAGATCCGCGCGGCGGTAAACGTGCCGAGGCAGAACATCGCGGCCAGGAATTGCTGGGTGAACGGATTCATCTGCTTGATCGATTCGCCGAACGGCAGCAATTCGGGAACCACGAAATACCAGATGAACAGCTGCACCAGCAGCGGAATATTGCGGAAGATTTCGACGTAGGTGGCCGCGATACCCGACAGGAATTTATTCGGAACCGTGCGCAGTACGCCGAGAATCGAGCCGATGATCAGGGCGATCACCCACGAAGTCAGGCCGAGCGCGATGGTGACCTTCAGACCGGAAATCATCCAGTCGAGATAGGTCTCGTTCATCGCGGCTTCTTCGAGGAATACACCCCAATGCCAGTTGTAATTCATGATGCGTCCTCAAAAAGAAACGGAAGGACATGCCTTCGCGCACGCCTTCCGTTTCACACGCGTGACTGGAGCCGAATCAGTCGAGCGCCTTGTCGTTCGGGTTCTTGATCAGTGCCTTCATGTCGTCGGACATCGGGAAGTCCAGGTTCAGGCCCTTCGGCGGCACCGGCTGGGTGAACCACTTGGCGTAGAGGTTGTTGATCTCGCCGGTCTTCATCAGGTTGGCGATCACGTTGTCGGCGACCTTCTTGAACGGCGCATCGTCCTTGCGCAGCATGCAGCCGTACGATTCGCGCGACTGCGGCTTGCCGGTGACGACCCAGTCGGCCGGATTGCGGGCCTTGGCGCGCTCGCCGTACAGCAGCGCGTCGTCCATCATGAAGGCGGCGGCGCGGCCCGACTCCAGCGTCAGGAACGACTGGCCGTGGTCCTTGGTGCTGATGATGTTCATGCCCAGCTTCTGCTGGTCGTTCATCGTGCGCAGCAGGCGCTCGGAGGTGGTGCCGGCGGTGGTGACGACGTTCTTGCCCTTCAGGTCGGCCCAGTCCTTGATCCCGCTGTCCTTCTTGGTCATGAAGCGGGTGCCGATGATGAAGATGGTGTTGCTGAAGGCGACCTGTTTCTGGCGGTCCAGATTATTGGTGGTCGAGCCGCACTCGATATCGATGGTGCCGTTCTGCAGCAGCGAAATGCGGTTCTGCGAGGTAATCGGAATTTCCTTGACCTGCAGATTCGGCAGCTTCAGCTGATCCTTGATCGCTTCGACGATCTTGACGTTGATGTCATAGGAATAGCCGACGGTGCGGACGCCGCCGAGGTTATAGCTGAAGGGAATCGACGATTCCCGCACGCCCAGCGTAATGACACCCGTATCTTTGATCTTCTTCAGCGTGCCGGTCAATTGCTCGGCCGCTTGTGCGGTACCGCACAGCACGCCTGCCGCAATCATCAGCGCAGCCAGTTTGGCAACCTTCATAACATCTCCTTGACCATGAGAGAAAGGCGGGACTCTAACAAGAAACGTGCCGCCGACGAAATAGTATTGCGCAAGCCGACGCTCGGATACAACGGGTATTTCCCTAGCCGCCGCTGTCCGGCAATCGGCTGCGCCACGCGGCTGTAATAAAAAAAGCGGCAGCCGGAATATCTCCGGCTGCCGCCTCGCTGTGGTCCGGACCCCGCCTTGGTGCATCGCAGCATTGCGCCTGCCCCAACGCGGGTCCGATCCGGGTCCGATCGCCCCGATATCGCGCGTATCGATCAGGGATACAGGCCACGCATTTCGCGCGCCTGCAGGATGCGGGTACAGGCAATGATGAACGCCGCGGTCCGCAGCGTGACCTTGTTCTCCTGCGCGACCTGCCAGATCGAGCGGAACGCCTCTTGCATGATCCGTACCAGCCGCTGGTTGATTTCTTCTTCGGTCCAGAAGAAGCTGGAGAAGTCCTGCACCCATTCGAAGTACGACACCGTGACGCCGCCGGCGTTGGCGATCACGTCCGGCGCCACCAGGATATTGCGCTCGCGCAGGATGTCGTCCGCTTCCGGCGTGGTCGGGCCGTTGGCGCCTTCGATGACCATGCGGGTCTTGATGTGGGGCGCATTGGCGGCGGTGATCTGGCCTTCCAGCGCGGCCGGGATCAGGATCTCGCTCTCGGTCTGCCAGAACTGCTCGGCGCTGATGGTTTCGGCGCGGAAGCCCTCGATGGTGCCGTTGTGCGACACGTGCTCGATCAGCGCCGGCACGTTCAGGCCGGCCGGGTCGAACAGCGCGGTCTTGTGGTCCTGCACCGCGATGACCTTGGCGCCGGCCTCGTGGAACAGCTTGGCGGCGACGCTGCCGACATTGCCGAAGCCCTGCACGACGATGCGCGCGCCCTTGATTTCCAGGCCCAGATTGCGCGCGGCCTCGACGCCGACCACGAACACGCCGCGGCCGGTCGCCTCGCGGCGGCCCAGCGAGCCGCCCAGCGAGATCGGCTTGCCGGTGACCACGCCGGTCGACGTGCTGCCCTCGTTCATCGAATAGGTGTCCATCATCCACGCCATCACCTGTTCGTTGGTGTTGACGTCCGGCGCCGGGATGTCCTTGTTCGGTCCGATGATGATGTTGATTTCGCTGGTATAGCGGCGCGTCACGCGTTCGAGCTCGGCGCGCGACAGCTTGCGCGGGTCGACGCGGATGCCGCCCTTGGCGCCGCCGTACGGCACGTTGACGGCCGCGTTCTTGATCGACATCCAGGCCGACAGCGCCATCACCTCGGACAGCGTCACGTCCTGGTGGAAGCGCACGCCGCCCTTGCCCGGGCCGCGCGAGGTGTTGTGCTGGACGCGGTAGCCCTCGAAGTGGGCGATGGTGCCGTCATCCATCTCGATCGGCACGTCGACCACCAGCGCGCGCTTGGGGCGCTTCAGCGTTTCGACCCAGCGGGCCAGCGAGCCCAGGTAGGGCGTCACGCGGTCGACCTGTTGCAGGTAGATGCCCCAGGGACCGAGATTGTCGGCGTTCAGATAGGAGGGGACGGAATGCGCGGAGGCGGTGATGATCGGCGATTCGGAAGACATCATGGAAATCCGGAAATGGAATGGCGACAAGCTTAGGGGCGCCGCCCCGGGGAAATCCAATGCCGTTTGGTCATTCGGTCATGCAGGAAATGCATAACGTTTGAAGGGGTCCTCGCCGCCCCCGATACCCCACCAAAGTGGGGGGGGCGTCGCGCGATTCGCCGCCGCCGCCCCGGGACTCAGACAGCCCTGCCCTCGATCGGCGCCGCGCCGGCCGACAGGCTGGCCCAGATGCGGTCGACCAGCTCGCGCTTGCGGCGCAGCTGGCTGCCGCGCCGGTCGTTGCCATGCTCGCCGGGCCGCGCCCGGTACAGCCGGATTTCCATCTCGATCGACAGCGGCGCGGCGCGCGGCCCCTCTGCGCGCACCAGCCGGCCCTGCGCGAGCTCTTCGCGCACCGCGCTCTCCGGCAGGAAGGCCAGGCCGTGGCCGGCCAGCGCCATCACCTTGAGCGCCTCGGCCATATCGGTCTCGTAGCATTTGTCCAGCTTGAACGATTCGCTGGTGTCCGACAGCAGCATCTCGACCATGCGGCCGAGGAAGGCGTTCGGCGTATAGCTGAGGAAGGAAACCGGCTTGCGGTCGGTGCCCGGCAGCCGGTACAGCGGCTTGCCGCCGGCGTCCGGCACGCTGAACGGCGACATCCGTTCGACGCCGAGCACCAGCATGTCGTAATGCGAGGGATCGAGCTGGATCGCCTGGCGGGGATGGTGGTAGACCATCACCAGGTCGCAGCCGCCCTCGACCAGCATCAGCACCGCGTCGTGCACGTTCAGCGCGCGCAGCCGGCAGGCCAGCGTGCCGACCTGCCGCTCCAGCGTCTTCAGCCATTCGGGAAAGAAGGTCAGCGACAGCGTGTGGGGCACCGCGAATTCCAGCATCTGCGCGTTGGCCGAACGCTGGCCGCGCATCAGCGCGCGGGTCTCGCTGACCTGGGCCAGCATCGCCAGCGCCTGCTCGTAGAACACCTTGCCGGCCGGGGTCAGGTTGGTCGGATAGCTGGAGCGGTCGATCAGCTCGGTGCCCAGCCAGGCCTCGAGCGACTGGATGCGGCGCGAGAAGGCGGGCTGGGTCACGTGCCGCAGCTCGGCCGAGCGCGAGAAACTGTGCGTCTCGGCCAGGCTGACGAAGTCTTCAAGCCATTTGATTTCCATGGCGCATTATCTCCCGGCGGCCGCCTGCGCAAAAATATTCCATGACGGCCCGCAAAAACGGAATATCATCCTCCATTGGATCGCTTCGGCACCACATTTTAGATCGGCTTGCTCGGCCCCGCTGGCTATGATCGGACCCATCCGATCCCTTGTCGCTTATCCCTTGCCCTGCGGAGTCCCCATGCCCAGCCTGCACGCCGAACCGAAGCCGCGCCCGTCCTCGTCCCTGCCCGCCGGCCCGCAGGCCGCACTGTCCGCGCTGTCGCCGGCGCTGGCGCGGGTGTTCGACGACAGCGCGCGGACCGTGGCGGCGCAGGTCCAGGCCTGCCTCGGCGACGACGCCGACGCGCTGCTGGCGCTGTTGCCCGCGGCCGCGCGTGCCGGCAGTCCGGATGGCTATACGCGCCATCTGGTCTATGCCGACCCGATGGCGCGCTTCTCGGCGATGCTGCTGGTCTGGCGCCCGGGGCAGGCGAGCCCCGTGCATGGGCACCGGACCTGGTGCGCCTACCGCGTGCTGCAAGGCACGCTGTATGAGCAGCACTACCGCTGGGACGAGGCGGCGCAGCTGGCGCGGCCAAGCGGCGGCGTGATGCGCGAATCCGGCGCGGTGTTCAGCGTGCCGGCCGGGCTCGGGCATATCCATTCGCTCGGCCATCCGGGCCGCGCGATGGAACAGGGCCATGGCGCGGCGGACGACATCGCCATCTCGCTGCATCTGTACGGCGTCGAGGCCGCGCAGATCGCCACCGGCGTCAATCTGCCGGTGGCGGCCGGCTAGCGCAGGATGGCGCGCTGATGCGCGCCGCCCGCCGGTTCGCGATCCACCGAACCCCCGCAACACCGACGGAGCAAGCGCAATGGACCGATTCGACCGATACGACCGCCAGATTCTGGCCGAGCTGCAACAGAACGCCGACCTGCCGGTGGCCGAACTGGCCGAACGGGTCGGCCTGACCTCGACGCCATGCTGGCGCCGTGTGCAGAAGCTGCAGGAGGCCGGCGTGATCCGCAAGCGCGTGGCGCTGCTCGATGCCGCCAAGCTGAACGTCGGCGTCACCGTGTTCGTGTCGGTCCGCACCAGCCAGCACAGCGCGAAGTGGCTCAAGACCTTTCACGGGCTGGTGGCATCGATTCCCGAGGTCACCGAGTTCTACCGGATGGCGGGCGACACCGACTACCTGCTGCGCGTCGTGGTGCCGGACATCGCCGCCTACGACCGCGTCTACAAGCGGCTGATCCAGGGCGCCGAGCTGGCCGACGTCAGCTCCAGCTTCGCGATGGAGCAGATCAAGTACACGACGGCGCTGCCGCTCGAATACGTCTGAGCAGACCGGTACTCCCCTCTCCCGCTTGCGGGAGAAGGGTTGGGGGAGAGGGCAAACGGCAGTGGCCATGCCGACGCCATGGACCATGGCGAACGCCCTGCCCTCTCCCCCACCCCTCTCCCACAAGTGGGAGAGGGGAGAAAACCGAGGGTGAAGCGTAGGCTCGTGTTTCGCCCCTCACGCCCGATGCGCCCACCCCGTCATCCGCTTCTCCAGCACGGCGAACAGCTCGTACATCGCCATCGCCATCACCGCGATCACCACCAGGCCGGCGAAGGCCAGCGGCATCTTCATCGCCGAGCCGGCCGATACCAGCAGATAGCCGATGCCCTCGTTGGCCGCGTTCATCTCCGACACCGTGGTGCCGACGAAGGCCAGCGTGATCGCGACCTTCAGCGACGCGAAGAAATACGGCATCGCGCGCGGCAGTCCGACCTTGAACAGCACGTCGGTACGCCGGGCGCCGAGCACGCGCAGCACGTCCTCCAGCTCGGGCTCCAGCGTCGCCAGCCCGGTGGCGATATTGACCATCACCGGAAAGAACGAGATCAGGAACGCCGTCAGGATCGCCGGCCCGGCGCCGAGGCCGAACCACACCACCAGGATCGGCACGAAGGCGGCCTTGGGCAGCGCGTTGAACGCCGTCATCAACGGATAGCCGGCCGCATACGCGAGCCGCGACGAGCCCATCAGCAGGCCGAGCACCACGCCGACCGCGATCGCGATGCCGAAGCCCACCATCGTGGTCCAGAAGGTGCGCCAGGCATGGGCCGCGATCACGTCCCAGTAGTCGACCAGCGACACCACGATGGCCGCCGGGCTCGGCAGGATGAAATCGGACACCTCGAAGATCATGCAGGCGCCCTGCCACAGCAGCAGGCAGGCGGCCAGCAGCAGCCAGGGCGCGACGCGCTCCACGCGCCGCTGCGTCGAATCGGTCAACGTGGTCATCTCAGTGCTGGCGGACATGGCCGATCTTCTCGCGCAGCGTGTGCACCAGATCGGCGAAGGGTTCGGTATAGGTCAGTTCCAGATCGCGCGGACGCGGCAGCGCGATCGGCTTGCGCATCAGGATGCGGCCCGGCCGCTGGCTCATCACGTAGACCGTGTCGGCGAGGAACACCGCCTCGCGCAGATCGTGGGTGACCAGGATCACGTTGAAGCGCTGGGCCTGCCACAGGTCGCGCAGCACGCACCACAGTTCTTCCCGCGTGAAGGCGTCGAGCGCGCCGAACGGTTCGTCCAGCAGCAGCATGCGCGGCTCGTGGATCAGCGCGCGGCAGATCGACGCGCGCTGCTGCATGCCGCCCGACAGCTGCCACGGGTACTTGTCCTCGTAGCCGGCCAGGCCCACGGTGCTCAGCAGCGTGCGGGCGCGCTCGACGTATTCGTCGCGGCGGGCCCGCAGCGTCGAGCGGTACGGCTCGACGATCTCCAGCGGCAGCATCACGTTCTGCAGCGTGGTGCGCCACGGCAGCAGCGTCGGCGCCTGGAAGGCCATGCCGACCATCTTCAGCGGGCCCGTCACCTTCTCGCCGGCGATCTTGACCACGCCGCGCGTGGCCGGCTTCAGCCCGGTGGCGAGCTTCATGAAGGTCGACTTGCCGCAGCCCGACGGCCCGACGATCGCGATGAACTCGCCCGGCTGCACCTGCAGCGAGATGTCCTCGACCGCGAACTCGCCCTTGCGGGCGAGCTCGTCGTTGTAGGCCAGCCAGACGCGGTTGAAGTCGACGAAGGGAGATTCGGCATCCGCGCCGGGCGGCGCGGCCGGTGCAACAGCGATCGGCGCAGTTTCCACCGTCATCGCAGCACGTCCAGTTCGGCCGCCGATGGCAGATAGGCGTCGGTCCACAGCGCATCCGGATTGATCCGGCCCTTGGTGCCGAACGCATCGGCGACCTGCGACGCCATCAGCGACAGCCGCGGCTTGTTGACGCGGCCGAAGCCGTCGGCCTTCGCGTCGGGCGACCTGACCACGCTATCGAGCGCCAGCTTCAGGCGCCGGACCTCCAGCTTCTCGTCGATGATGCCGTCGCGCGCCTTGACCGCCTTGATGCCTTCCTCGGGCCTCGCGATCACGTCGCGCGCCGACTTCGCGAACGCGCGCAGGAAGGCCTTGACCGCCTCGGGGTTCTTCTTCAGGAAGTCCTCCGACGCGATCACCGCATTGCCGTACAGCTTGACGCCGTATTGCGGGTACGGCAGCACCACGATGTCCTCGTCCTTCACGCCGCGCGCATTGAGGTTCAGGATCGAGGTGAACGAGAAACCGGTGATCGCATCGAGATCGCCGCGCGTCAGCATGGTCTCGCGCAGCGTCGGGTCCATCGCCTGCCAGTTGAAGCTCGATGCCTGCAGGCCGTTGGCCCTGGCGAAGATCGGGAAGGCGCGGCGGCCCGCGTCGAACACCGGGGCGCCGAGCTTCTTGCCGGCCAGGTCCTTCGGCGCCTTGATGCCCGACTTCTTCAGCGCCAGCACCGCGGCCGGCGTATTGTTGTAGACCATCATCACGGCCACCGGCTTGTTCTTCGCGTCCGGGTTGTTGCCGTAGAACTCCATCACCGAGGCCAGGTCGGCGAAGCCCATGTCATAGGTGCCGGAGGCCACCCGGTTGACCACATTGCCCGAGCCGTTGCCCGCGTCGATCGACACATCGAGCTTCTCGGCCTTGTAGTAGCCCTTCTGCTCGCCGAGCAGGAACAGCGCCGAAGGACCCTCGAAGCGCCAGTCGAGCTGGAAGCGGACCTTGGTCGCGGCCTGTGCATGGGCCGGCGCGGCCCATTGTGTCGACAGCACCATCGCGGTGCCCAGCATCGTGCCGAGCCGCAGCATCCGGCGGCGCAGCGTCGATGGCGCCGTGCCGGCGCAGGTCTGTCGCGCCTGCGCGTGGCGATGCGTGTCCTGCTGCGTATGCTGGTGATGCGACCCGTAGGGCGGCTTGTCTTGCGGCATGTTTGCTCTCCTGTTCGTGCCTGTTTTGCGCGAACAGTGTCTGCAAGCGATATGCCAGCCAAAACCGCATCGAAACCGCCCCAAAGCGGGGCATGACCGCGGCGTCTTGTCCAACCAAACTTGTGCATCGGACATGGCCGCGCGCGATTGCGCGCCGCCATTGTCGACAATGCGAAGGCGACCTCGGTGGCCTCAGGCGTCCTGCGTCGCGTCGCCGAGATCG
>NZ_AMPR02000036.1:0-12735 GCF_000307735.3 Cupriavidus sp. HPC(L)
AGCAGGACGGCGCGCTGGTGCTGCTGACCGGCGGCGTCAGCGAGCAGCCGCTGGTCGACAGCGTATGCGCCGCCTCGGGCCACCCGCGCGTGATCGGCATCGCCGGCCAGCTGACGCTCGGCCAGATGGGCGCGCTGGTCGAGCATGCCGACCTGCTGATCTCGAACAACAGCGGACCGGTGCATCTGTCGGCCGCGCTCGGCACGCCGGTGGTCGATCTGTATGCGCTGACCAATCCGCAGCACACGCCGTGGCAGGTGCCGCACCGCACGCTCTACGCTGACGTGCCGTGCCGCTATTGCTACAAGAGCGTCTGTCCGCAACAGCACCACCGTTGCCTGAACGATGTCGAGGTGGCCGACGTGGTCGGCGCGGCGCGCGAACTGCTGGCCGGCGCGCCGGCGGAGGCCACGAACGTGCTGCCGCCGCTGGTCGTTCCCGCCCCCGTCATGCCCCCGTTGCCGCCGGTACGCGCCAGTGGCGCGGTGCTGGCCACCTGAATCGGACACAAGGAATCGCGCAGAGGAGCCGCCATGTACACGCTTGGAATCAACGCCGCCTATCACGACACCTCCGCCTGCCTGGTGCGCGACGGCGAGGTCATCGCCGCGGCGGAAGACGAACGGTTCACGCACATCAAGCACGGCAAGCGCCCGGTGCCGTTTACGGCCTGGGAACTGCCCTACCATGCGATCGACTACTGCCTGAAGGAGGCCGGCATCACGCTGGCCGACATCGACCATATCGCCTACTCGTTCGACCCCGCGATCATGCTCGGCGAGCGCCGCAACGACGAAACGGTGACCCTGCCGCTCGAGCCGTCGAAGCACGCCAGGCCCGGCGTGGCGGATTCTCCGTGGGACCCGCTGTTCCTGTCCTATGTCGTCAACGCGCCGCGGCAACTGGTGTCGGGCGTGCCGCATCACCTGCAGAAGCGATTCGCCACCGTGCGCAGCAGCGCCGAGGCCCCATACCGCTGGCACTACGTCGAGCACCATATGGCGCACGAAGCCAGCGCCTTCCTGGCGGCGCCGTTCGACCGCTGCGCGGTGCTGACGATGGACGGCCGCGGCGAGAGCGCGACCACCAGCTATGGCGTGTTCGATGGGCGCGACTACCGCCGCATCAAGCAGATCGACCTGCCCGATTCGCTGGGGCTGCTGTATGAGCGCGTGACGCGGCATCTGGGCTTCCTGCATTCGTCCGACGAGTACAAGGTGATGGCGCTGGCCTCGTACGGCGAGCCGACCCGCGCCGACGTATTCCGCGCAATGGTCCATGGCGATCGCGAGGGCGGCTACCGCATCGACCAGGCCGATCTCGAAGCGGTACTGGGGCCGCCGCGCGTGCGCGGCAGCGAATTCACGCGCGAGCATTTCAATATCGCCCGTTCGCTGCAGCTGATTCTCGAGGAGACGGTGCTCGGCATGACGGCCTGGCTGGCCGCCGAGACCGGCGAGCGCAAGCTGGCGATGGCGGGCGGGGTCGCGCTGAACTGCGTGATGAACGCGCGGGTGCGCGACCAGGGCGCGTTCGACGAGGTCTGGGTGCAGCCGGCCGCCGGCGATGCCGGCACGGCGCTGGGCGCGGCGCTGTGGGTCGACTGGCAGCAGCGCGGCAAGCCGGCGCGGCGCTGGGCGATGGAGCACGCCTATTACGGCCCGGCCTTCGACGAGCAGGAAATCGCGGCCTTCCTGGACCAGGCCAAGCTGCCGTACCGCCGGCTCGACGACGTGGCCGGCGAGACCGCCGAGCTGCTGGCGCAGAACAAGATCATCGGCTGGTTCCAGGGCCGCATGGAGTTTGGCCCACGCGCGCTGGGCGGCCGCTCGATCCTGGCCTCGCCGATCGATCCGTCGATGCAGCAGAAGCTCAATCAGATCAAGGACCGCGAGGACTTCCGTCCGGTCGCGCCGGTCGTGATGGAGGAGCGCGCGGCCGAATGGTTTACCGCCGCCTGTCCGGGCAACTGGCGCGCGCCGTTCATGCTGTTCGTGTTCAACGTCAAGCCGGGGCGCGAGGATCGCATCCCCGCGGTCTGCCACGTCGACGGCACGGCCCGCGTGCAGACCGTGCGGCGCGAGCAGAATCCCGCCTACTACGACGTGCTGGCGGCGTTCGAGCAGCGCACCGGCGTGCCGATCCTGGTCAATACCTCGTTCAACACGCGCGGCGAGCCGATCGTCTGCACGCCGCGCGATGCGGTCGAGTGCTTCTGGACCTCGCCGCTCGATGCGCTGGTGATCGGCCCGTTCCTGCTGGAAAAGCCTGCGCGGGAGGGCGCCCATGCCGGTGCATGAGCCCGCTGACCGAACCATCGACCGTGTCGAAACGGCGGAGACGGCGGAGACCGCGGACGAGCCGCTGATCTCGGTCGTGATCCCGACCTATCGCCGGCCGGACCTGCTGCACCGTTGCCTGCGCGCGATCGGCGTGCAGCAGTTCGGCGCCGGTTCGTTCGAGGTGATCGTCGCCGATGACGGCTGCCAGCCGGAGGTCGAGCGTCTGGTTCAGGAACTGAACGGCGCGTGGCCACGCTGCGCGCTGCACTATCTGGCGGTGCCGGACACGCAAGGGCCGGCCGCCGCGCGCAATGCGGGCTGGCGCATCGCGCGCGCGTCGGTGATCGCGTTTACCGACGACGACACCATCCCCGATCCGGGCTGGCTGCGCGAGGGTTGCCTGGCACTGTCGACCTCGCCGCAATGCTGCGCGATGACCGGCAAGGTGGTGGTGCCGCTGCCGGCGCGGCCTACCGACCATCAGCGCGATACCGGCGGCCTCGCCACCGCGGAATTCGTCACCGCCAACTGCTTCGTCCGCAAGGAAGCGCTGGTCAAGGTCGGCGGCTTCGACGAACGCTTCAAGCGCGCGTGGCGCGAGGACTCCGATCTGCAGTTCCGCCTGCTGCAGCAGGTCGGGCCGATCGGCAACGCGCCGGACGCGATGGTCGTGCATCCGGTGCGGCCGGCCCCGTGGGGCAGCAGCCTTGCCGCGCAATCCAAGGTGTTCTTCGACGCGCTGCTGTACAAGAAGCATCCGCGCTGGTATCGCGAGCGCATCCGGCCGATCCCGCCGTGGCACTACTACGTGTCGGTGCTGGGCTTGCTGGTGGCGTTGATCGCCGCGCTGGTTGGCCACGCGCCGCTGGCATGGAGCGGCTTCGGCCTCTGGTTGGCACTGACGGCGTGGTTCTGCGCCCGCCGCTTGCGTGGCGCCGCGCTGACCCCTTCGCATGTCGCCGAGATGATCGCGACTTCGATTCTGATTCCCCCGCTTTCCCTGTACTGGCGCCTGCGCGGCGCCCTTGCCTTCAAGGTTGGTTTCCTATGATCAGATTCGCGGAGCGTCCGCGCCGGATCGCCGTATTCCGAGCGCTGCAACTGGGTGACATGCTGTGCGCGGTGCCGGCGCTGCGCGCGCTGCGCAAGGCCGAGCCGCAGGCGAGCATCACGTTGATCGGGCTGCCATGGGCGGCCTCGTTTGTCGAACGCTTCTCGCATCTGGTGGACGACCTGATGGTGTTCCCCGGCGCGCCCGGCATGCCCGAGCAGCCGATCCGCGAAGAGGAAGCCCAGGCCTTCTACGAGCAGGCGCGCGCGCGCCAGTTCGATCTGGCGATCCAGCTGCACGGCAGCGGACTGGTGACCAACGCGATCGTGCGGCAGCTTGGCGCGCGGCAGATGGCCGGATTCCGGCCGGTGCCGGCGGCGCCGAGCGCTGGCCGCGCCGAGCGCAAGTGGCAGCCCGGCGTGTTCTCGTACGGTGCGCGGCCGGTCAACGAGCTGCTGATCGACTGGCCGGGCGGCAACGAGATCGAGCGGCTGCTGGCGCTGACCAGCCGGCTCGGCTATGCGCCCGATGGCAACCACCTCGAATTTCCGCTGCGCCCGGCTGACAACGCGGCGTGGCAGCGCCTGGCGCTGATGTACGACCTGATGCCGGGCAATTTCATCTGCGTGCACCCCGGCGCGCGCATGCATTCGCGGCGCTGGCCCGTCGAGCGCTTTGCCGCGGTGGCGGACATGCTGCGCCAGCACTGGAAGATCGTCGTGACCGGCACGCCGGACGAGGCCGAACTGACGGGGCAGCTGTGCGATGCGCTCGGCTCGCCGGTGATCAACCTGTGCGGCAAGACCGATCTGGGCGCGATGGCGGCGGTCGTCAAGCACGCGCGGCTGCTGTTGTGCAACGACACCGGCGCCTCGCATATCGCCGCGGCGATGCGCACACCGAGCGTCGTGGTCTCGTGCGGCAGCGACAGCGCGCGCTGGGCACCGCTCGACAATGCGCGCCATCGCGTGCTGGCCGACTATCCGGCATGCCGCCCCTGCATGCATCAGGACTGCCCGGTCGGGCATCTGTGCGCCGAGGGCGTCGAGGTCGACGACGTGGTGGCCGCCGCGATGGCGATGATCGGGCAGTCGCGCGAGACGCAGGAGGTCAGCCATGCCTGAGCGGCTGCGCATCCTGACCTGGCACGTTCACGGCAACTATCTGTACTACCTGTCGCAGATTCCGCACGACCTGTATCTGGTCACCAAGCCGGGCTCGCCGCCGGGCTATGCCGGCGCGGTGGGCGCGCTGCCGTGGGGCGGCAACGTGCACGAGGTCGCCTACGACGATGTGCCGAAGCGCGAGTTCGATTGCGTGCTGTACCAGCACCAGCGGCACTGGGACAGCGATCGCGAGACGTTGTTGACCGAGGCGCAGCGGCGGTTGCCGACGATCTTCCTGGAACACGATCCGCCGCAGCAGCATCCGACGGCGACCGTGCATCCGGTGCAGGACCCCAACGTGATGCTGGTCCATGTGACGCCGTTCAATGCGCTGATGTGGGACAGCGGCGTCACGCCGCACTGCGTGATCGAGCATGGCGTGCTGGTCGATCCGTCGGTGCGCTACAGCGGCGAGGCGCCGCGCGGCATCAGTGTCGTCAACAACCTGACCAAACGGGGCCGCCGGCTTGGCGCCGACATCTTCGCGCAGGCGCGCGAGCAGGTGCCGCTCGATCTGGTCGGCATGGCGGCGGAGGAGGCCGGTGGGCTCGGCGAGGTGCCCAATCCCGAGCTGGCCGCCTTTGTCGCGCGCTACCGCTTTTTCTTCAATCCGATTCGCTATACGAGCCTCGGGCTTGCCGTGGTCGAGGCGATGATGATCGGCATGCCGGTGGTCGGACTGGCGACCACCGAGATGTCGACCGCGATCCGCAATGGACACAGCGGCTATGTCGATACGCGGCTCGAGCGGCTGGTCGAGGTGATGCGGCGGCTGATCGACGATCCGGGGCTCGCCAGGGAATGGGGCGAACAGGCGCGGGCGAGCGCGATGGAGCGCTTCGGGATCGGGCGGTTTGTCGAGGATTGGTGTGGGGTGTTGAGGCAGGTGGCGCAGTAAGGGGTGAGGGCGGGCGTTGTCGCGGAGTGGGCGGCCGTTTGCCCTCTCCCCCAACCCCTCTCCCGCAAGCGGGAGAGGGGAGAGGGTCCGCAGCCCTTTGTTTGCTGCCTCTCCCGCTCGCGGGAGAGGGCCGGGGAGAGGGCAGCAAACCGGCAGCTCTTTCATCAACCGCCTGTGTTCTCCCTCTCCCGCGAGAGCAGCAAACCAGCAGCTCTTTTATCAACCGCCTGTGTTCTCCCTCTCCCGCTGGCGGGAGAGGGCCGGGGAGAGGGCAAGCGGCGCCCGCTCAACCACTGCCGCCTGCCTCAACCCTCACCGCATCTGCGCCGACCCCAGACAACGTCGCAACCGCTGCACCGTCGGCGGAATCACCGCGCGCTCGCGCCATACCCACGGCAGCCCGCGCGCGGTGTCGACGCATCCCACCAGTCCCCCTTCGCGCAGCAGTGCCGGCACCATGCGCAGGCTCTCGCGCAGCGCCGCGCCGGCCGGCAGGCGCAGCCACGCCGACCAGATCGCATTGCGCGCCAGCAGCCGTCGGCGCGTCCGGTGCGCGCGGATCGGGCAGGGCTGGTGGTAGGCGATCAGCGCCGGACAATAGACCAGTTGCCAGCCCAGCGCCGCCAGATCCAGCGCGAGCAGCGTTTCCTCTCCGCCGATGAAAAGCCGCGGATGGTAACCGCCGGCGCGGCGGTAGGCGTCCACGCGGAAGACCGTCGCGCCGGCCAGCAGGCCGAGGATCGCCTTGCCGGGCAGCCCGGCGGAAGGCAGCGGACTGTCGGCCATGATGCGGCTGATCGGGTCGGTCTGCGGCTCGCTGTCTTCCCGCACGACCATCAGATGCGCGGTCAGCGCGGCGACGTCGGGATGGCGGTCCAGCGTGTCCGCGGCCAGCTTCAGCGCGCCGGGGTGCCACCAGGTGTCGTCGTCGCAGAACGCGACGTAGGGCGTCCGAGCCCAGTCGACGCCGACATTGCGCGCCGCGGCGCCGAGATTGGCCGGCAGCCGCAGCAGGGCAGCCTGCGGAAAATCGCCACGCACCATGTCGGCGGTGCCGTCGCTCGAGCCGTTGTCGACCACGGCGATGGCGGGGCGCTCCGGCAGCGCGCACAGGCGCGACAGCGTGGCGCGCAGCCATTCGCGCCGGTTGTACGTCAGCACCACGACGCTGACGCGCGCTTCCTGCTGCGCCTGCGTACGACGGTCGCCGCCGGGCGCCAGCGCCGTCATGCCGTCCGCTGCGTTCACACGCTGCCCTCGCTGGTGCAGGCGGTCTGCGCCTCGGTCGAATCGCCGGCGCTGGCTTCCCACTGCCAATAGCGCTCGGGCGCGCTCAGATCGCTGATCGTATTCGAATCGAACATCGCCAGCTGGCTGGCGTAGGCGTTGCAGGCGCGGGCCTTGGTGGCGGTGTGCTCGCCGATCGCCAGGTCCACCGGCGTCGACACGGTGCCGGCCGCGTGCCAGCGCGCCAGCAGCTTGTGCAGCATGCCGGGCTTGCGCCGGTAGATCGCCTCTTCGTAATAGAGCCACGGCGGGCCGCCGTGATCGCGTTCGCGCCACAGACGCGCGCAGGCCTCGTGCACCAGCGTGTGGTCAGAATGGTAGAGACCGCATGGCGCCACCACGGCGCAGGCGTTATGCAGCGAAATCACCTTCGACAGCTGCGCGGCGATCTCGCCCGCGGTGTGGCGCCGGTTGTACTGGCTGTCGAGGAAATCGAGCCAGACCGGTTGCGCGTCGAGGATCGCCAGGCCGGCGCGGTCTTCCTCGCGCCGCGCCAGCACCGCCTGTGCCGCGCTGGAAAAGCCCGCGCGCCGGTCCCAGTCCGGCGCCGGCATGTCGACCGGCGGGACGCCGGCGAACACGGTGACGACCACGGAGCCGGGGCATGCCGCCAGCAGGTTGCCGCAACTGAAGACGGCATCGTCCAGGTGCGGCGAGATCACGACCAGGGGAATGGAGACCGACAGGGACATGGTTCATTCCGGTTCGGTTTGCAGGTCCCCGATCCGCGGCGCCGCGGCGTGACCGCGGTGTGCAAAGGCGTCGGCGGCCCAGTAGATCTTGCACGAGGGCAGATCGGCGAGCTCGCGCAAGCGTCCGCTGCGCGCCGCGTGCAGGGCTTCGGCACGGCGGCGATGCCATTCGAGCCGGTAGACCAGGAAGGTGATATTGCCGTTCATCGCGTCGCTCCCCTTGGCGCCGGGCCGGCGCCGCGCCGTGGCGCGAGCGTCGCCATGCCGGCAGAAACCTGCGCCGCCGCGGCAACGCCATCGGCCTGCTGCGCGACGGTGTCGTTGACCGCCGGTGCCGGCATGCCGGCACCACGCGCCAGCCGCTCGGCGAAGTAGGCCACCGTGCGGCGCAGACCCTCGTCCAGGTCGATGCGCGGCACCCAGTGCAGCTGCTGGCCGGCCTGCGTGATATCGGGGCAGCGCTGGCGCGGATCGTCCTCCGGCAGCGGGCGCATCACGATCGGCGCGGATGAGCCGGTCGCCGCCAGTACTTTCCGCGCGATCTCCAGCATCGACAGCTCGCAGGGGTTGCCCAGGTTGATCGGCGTGCTGTGGTCGCCCGGCGCTTCCATCAATCGGATCAGCCCTTCGATCAGATCGTCGACATAGCAGAACGAGCGCGTCTGCGAGCCGTCGCCATAGACCGTCAGCGGCTGGCCCGACAGCGCCTGCGTGATGAAGTTGGACACCACGCGGCCATCGGCCGGATGCATGCGCGGCCCGTACGTGTTGAAGATCCGCGCGATGCGCACGTCGACGCCGTGCTGGCGGTGGTAATCCATGAACAGCGTCTCCGCGCAGCGCTTGCCCTCGTCGTAGCACGAGCGCGGACCGATCGGATTGACGTGGCCCCAGTAAGACTCCTGCTGCGGATGGCAGTCTGGGTCGCCGTAGACCTCGCTGGTCGACGCCTGCAGGATGCGCGCTTTCACGCGCTTGGCCAGCCCGAGCATGTTGATCGCACCGTGCACGCTGGTCTTGGTGGTCTGCACCGGATCGCTCTGGTAGTGGACCGGCGAGGCGGGGCAGGCCAGGTTGTAGATCTGGTCGACCTCGACATAGAGCGGAAAGGTCACGTCGTGACGCATCAGCTCGAAGTTCGGCTCGCGCAGCAGGTGCGCGATATTGTCCTTGCTGCCGGTATAGAAGTTGTCCACGCACAGCACATCGTGGCCGGCCTGGACCAGCCGGTCGCACAGATGCGAGCCGAGAAAGCCCGCGCCTCCGGTGACCAGCACGCGGCGTCGGTTGGCTTCTTTCATGAGGTCGCTCCGTTCAAGCCGCGGCTTGCGGCGTTTGCGCCGTTTCGTCGATCGTGACGCCGGCCAGCCGCGCATACACGCCTTCCATGCGCGCGGCGACGCCGGCCCAGGTGAAATGCGCGTGCGCGCGGCGGCGGCCCGATGCGCCCATCCGTTCCGCCAGCGTCGGATCGCAGGCCAGCCGCGCGAGCCGCGCGGCCAGCGCCGGCGGATCGTTGGGCGGCACCAGGTAGCCGGTGCGGCCATTCAGCACGGTGCTGCGGATGCCGCCAACCGCGGCGCCGATCACCGGCACGCCGCAGGCCATCGCTTCGACCGGCGTGATGCCGAACGGCTCGTACCACGGCGTGGTGACGAATACATCGGCCGCGCTATAGAACAGCCGCAGCTGGTCGCGGCCGCGCCGGCCGACGAAGGTGACCGCATCGCCCACGCCTTCTTCGGCGGCGATCTTCTGCAGCCGGCCGATTTCGGGCGTGGCGGCCGGGCTCGGCTGGTCGGAATTGCCGCCGACCACGTAGAGCCGGGCGCGCAGGCCGAATGCACGCCGCAGCTCGCCCATCGCGCGCACCACGTTGTCGATGCCCTTGCGCGGCACCATGCGGCCGAGCTGCAGCACCGAGAATTCATGCGTGGGCCAGCCGAGCGCGCGGCGCGCCTCGCTACGCGGCACCGGCGAGAACTCGTCTCCGTCGAAGCCGCAGGGCACCGTTTCGATCGTGCCGGGGTCGGCACCGTAAAGCCGGATCAGATCGTGCCGGTCCTGCGGGCACTCGGCGATCACGCAGTCCGATTCGCGCACCAGCTGCTCCTCGATCTCGAAGCGGCAGTCGGGGAAGCCATCCGCGCTGCCCTGGTGCTGGCGCCGGACCTTGCCGAGCGCATGGAAGGTCATGACCAGCGGAATATCAAGCTTTTGCTTGACGTGCAGCGCCGCGAGCCCCGACATGAAGAAGTTTGCGTGCATCACCATATAGCCGACGCGATCGCGCGCCATGAATTCGGCCATGTAGGCGCCGAACTCGTCCATATAAGGCAATAGCTGTTCCTTCGGCACGTGCACCGCGGGCCCGGCGGGGACATGAATCACGCGGACGTTGGGCGCAAACGCGACGACCTCGGGCAACAGGCCCTTGTCGCGCCGCGTGAACACGTCGACCGGATAGCCCCGTTTGCCGAGATGGCGCGCCAGCTGCGCCACGTAGATGTTCTGTCCTCCACTGTCCACGCTGCCCGGCCCGGCCAGAGGGGAAGCGTGCTCGCTGATCAACGCGATCCTTTGCATGGTTGGCTCCCAGGGGAGCGAGCTGCCAGCCGTCACAGCCGCGATCCGCTCGCTAGTAAAGCCACCGTGTTTGCAGCTTGCATGCCAGCGTGCGACTTCTCAGGCTGTTGATGGCGGGAAGAACTGGAGAAGCGTTATATCGCTTCTGCTTCGGTTCCCATGCCGCACATGAAAATTTGCGCACGCACTTTCGCTCGCAGTGGGCGGGCATGGCGAAATTGCAGCTTTTTGTAATACGCGCCAGCAGCGCGCGCTGGCATCGGCCGTGCATGCGCGGCGCGGGCGAAACAGCAGCGCAATGCAGGGCGAATGGGGCCGGGAACGCTCCTTGCGAGACGTGCAACGCTGTCGGCGGCAAGGCCCGTGCCGGCGGCCGCGCGCGTGCGGCGTCGTTCGGATGGATGAGACCGACGGCATCGATCGAATCGATGCGAGGCGACTGCACTGGGGAGAGCGCGACGCACTATATCGAGACCCGGGCCGCTGGAGTAGCAAGCAGATGAGAATGACGCTGAAGAAAATCGGATCGCAGGTCATCGTGATCACCGGCGCCACCAGCGGTGTGGGCCTGCTGGCCGCGCGCAAGGCCGCGGCGCGCGGTGCCAAGCTGGTTCTCGCCGCGCGCGGCGAAGAGGCACTGCACCAGCTCGCCGAGCAGCTGCGCGAGAACGGTTCCGAAGTGATCACCGTGACCACGGACGTCGGCGATCTGCAGGCGGTCAAGGCGCTCGCGCAGGCCGCGATCGAGCGCTTCGGCGGCTTCGATACCTGGGTCAACAACGCCGGCGTGACGATCTACGGCCGCTACAACGAGGTCCCGGTGGAGGACCAGCGCAAGCTGTTCGATACCAACTACTGGGGCGTGGTCCATGGTTCGCTGGTCGCGGCCGCGCATCTGCGCGAGCGCGGCGGCGCGATCATCAATATGGGCAGCGAGGCCTCCGACGTGCCGTTGCCGCTGCAGAGCGCCTACGCGGCGTCCAAGCATGCGATCAAGGGCTTCACCGATTCGCTGCGGCTCGAGCTTGAACAGGAGCGCGCGCCGGTCTCCGTCACGTTGATCAAGCCGGCGGCGCTCGACACGCCGTTCGCCAGCCATGCCAAGAACTACCTGGACGTCGAGCCGGAACTGGCGCCGCCGGTCTACGACCCCGAGATGGCGGCCGAGGCGATCCTGTTTGCCGCCGAGCATCCGCGCCGCGACATGTTCGTCGGCGCGGCGTCCAAGGCGATGTCGTCCGCCGCCTACCATATGCCGGCGCTGTACGACCGCGTGATGCGGCGCTTCCTGGGCCGCGCGCAGTGCACCGCCCGGCCGGCCGGCCCGCGCGAGAACAACGCGCTGTTCCAGGCCACCAACGACCTGGTCGAGCGGGAGGGGCGCCGGCACGTGGTCCGGACCTGTCCCTATACGGCCAGCACCCGTCATCCGGTGATGACCGGCGCGATGGTGGTCGGCGCATCGCTGGCGCTCGCCGCGGCGCTCGGCATGCGGCGCACGCGCATGCGATGAGCGGGGACGATGGCTGAGGCGGCCACGCTGATCCTGATGTATGGCCTGGTCCCGCTGTGGCTGCTGGCGGGGCTGGGCGACTGGGCCTGCCATCGGCGCGAGCGGATCGAGCGCAATGCCGGCACCTACGAATCGGCGCTGCATCTGTTGATGCTGGCCGAGGTCGGCGTGCCGGTGCTGCTGGCGCTGTTCTTCGAGATCAACGCGCTGGCGCTGGCGATCATGATGGTGGCCGTGGTCGTGCATGCAGCCACCGCCTGGTGGGATGTCCACTACACGTACGGGCGCCGGATCATCGGGCCGACCGAGCAGCATATGCACGGTCTGCTCGAGGTGTTGCCGTTGTCGGCGCTGGCGCTGGTGGCGGTCGCGCACTGGCCGCAGGCGCTGGCGCTGTTCGGCCTCGGCGAGGAGACCCCGGATTTTTCGCTGACGCCGAAACAGCCGCCGTTGCCCGGCTGGTATCTCGCGGTAGTGCTCGCCGCGACGGCGCTATGCGGCGTGTTGCCTTTCGTCGAGGAGTTTTACCGCTGCCGGCGCTGGCGGCGCCGGCATGGCGTCGAGCGCGAGCAGGGCGCGGCGGTGGTGACGGAGGGATAAGGCTGAGGGGCGGTCCAACGCTCAGCCGACGCGCCGCCAGCTGCGCACGACCAGATAGGCCCCATAGGCCGCGGCCAGCGCGAACACGACGCCGACCACCACCGCGTTGTCGCTGCCGCCCGCACTCGGAAGGCGCGCCAGCCAGCCCTCGCCTCCCAGCCAGATGATCGCCTCGTGCACACCGGCAATCACCAGCAGCGTCATCGCCAGCGCATCGAGCAGGCGCGTCCAGGCAGGCCGGGGCACCGGCGGCATTGCCGCCGGCCCGGCATCGGCCGGCGTGCGGCGCAGATCGGCATGGGGAGTCTGCGGATTCGGGGAGTTCGGCGAGTTCGGCGGATTCGTTGGCATCGACGGGACCAGGCGGACTAGCGGTGCGGCAGCGGCCGGTTGACGATCGGCCGCGACGGCGACCGGCGTGCTGAGGCCGGGTACTGCTCGCGCGTCAGTTGCTCGAGCACGCGCAGCAGGTCGGCCGCTTCGTGGTAATAGCGGATCAGCCACGGGCGCAACGTCGGATCGTCCAGTTCGCCGCGCAGCAGCGCACCGCATGCGCTCACCGAACGGCTCGCCCGCCGACAGGCCAGTTGCAGCGGTGTATCGCCGGGGCGCTCGCGATGCGCGGCGCCATCGCCTTGCGGCGCCGCGCCCGGCGCACCG
>NZ_AMPR02000035.1:0-48810 GCF_000307735.3 Cupriavidus sp. HPC(L)
GGGCACGCCGCCGCGTCGCTGCCGAGCGGGCGGTGCGGGCCTTCGGCCGTGCCAGTGGCTGGCGCGCCGGCATCGTGCGGATTCCCGGCATCTACGCCGCGGACCGCCTGCCAGTGG
This sequence comes from Cupriavidus sp. HPC(L), assembly GCF_000307735.3. Lineage (NCBI taxonomy): Bacteria > Pseudomonadati > Pseudomonadota > Betaproteobacteria > Burkholderiales > Burkholderiaceae > Cupriavidus > Cupriavidus sp. HPC(L). Next base: position 118 of record NZ_AMPR02000035.1, read on the forward strand.
CGCGCCTGCTCAAGGGCACGCCGGCGCTGGTGCCCGAGGACGACGTCTACACCAACCACATCCACGCCGACGACCTGGCGCGCGCGATGATCGCCGCGCTGCTGCGCGGCAGGCCGCAGCGCGTCGTGCATGCCAGCGACGACAGCGAACTGCGGATGGCCGACTATTTCGATCTGGTGGCCGACCGCCGCGGGCTGCCGCGGCCGCCCCGGCTGTCGCGCCAGCAGATCCGCGAGGCCGTGGAGCCGGCGCTGCTGAGCTTCATGAGCGAATCGCGCCGGCTCGACAACGCGCGGCTCAAGCGCGAGCTGCGGCTGCGGCTGCGCTATCCGACGGTTCACCACTTCTTCGAAACCTGATCCGCTCCGGGCGCCTGGAGCCCTTTGAGCCATCGCGCCGCCGCGATGGCATGGCGATTGCGTCATTCCGCTTCGCTAACCTGTCTATACAGCATATTGGGGCACGATGCCCGCAGGCCGTGCCGGAACGTCACCACGATGGTGCGAAACAACCGTTGCCAAGGCCTCCGCCGATGCCGCCGCTCCATTCGCCTGCCCGTTATCGCTTTCCCGATCAGGGTTTGCGAGGAGCGTCCGGGATTCGGCAACGGTCATTGGCGGGGCCCTTCCGGAAGGGCGAAGCCGTGATCTTTCGTCTCCTTGACTTGTATATACAGGATTGCTACATTGCCCGGAAACCGACCGGCGCCCCGACCGAGGACGCCGGCACGACCCGGGCGGGCCCGCCAGCCGGCGGCGCCGTTCGCGACACCAAAGGAGCCAGACAGTGCAGATGCAGAAGCGGAAGTTGGGGAATCAAGGGGGCGCCGGCCGTGCGCTCGGTTGGCTGGCCACGCTGGCGCTTGCCGCCGGGGCCGGCGGGGCGCAGGCCCAGACCACCAAGGTGGCGCTGGGCATGAGCGGCTGGACCGGCTTCGCGCCGCTGACGCTGGCCGCCAAGGCCGGCATCTTCGAGAAGCACGGCGTCGAGGTCGACATCAAGATGATTCCGCAGAAGGACCGCCATCTGGCGCTGGCCTCGGGCGCGATCCAGTGCGCGGCGACCACGGTGGAAACGCATGTGGCCTGGAACGCCAACGGCGTGCCGATCACGCAGATCGTGCAGCTCGACAAGTCCTACGGCGCCGACGGATTGGCGGTGCGCAGCGACGTCAAGTCCTTCGCCGACCTGAAGGGCAAGACCATCGGCGTCGATGCGCCGGGCACCGCGCCGTATTTCGGGCTGGCGTGGATGCTGAAGAAGAACGGCATGACCATCAAGGACGTCAAGACCACCACGCTGTCGCCGCAGGCGGCCGCGCAGGCCTTCGTCTCGGGCCAGAACGATGCGGCGATGACCTACGAGCCGTACCTGTCGACGGTGCGGCAGAACCCGGAGAAGGGCAAGATCCTCGCGACCACGCTTGACTATCCGATGGTGATGGACACGCTCGGCTGCACCCCGAAATGGTTGAAGGACAACCCGAAGGCCGCGCAGGCGCTGGTCGACGGCTACTTCGAAGCATTGGAGATGATTCGCAAGGACCCGGCCAAGTCCAACGAGATCATGGGCGCCGCGGTCAAGCAGACCGCCGAGCAGTTCGCCAAGTCCGCCTCGTATCTGCGCTGGCAGGACCGCGAGGCCAACCGTAAGTTCTTCGCCGGCGAGCTGGCGGAGTTCAGCAAGGAAGCTGCCGCGGTGCTGCTCGACGTCGGCGTGATCCGCAAGGTGCCGGACGTGACCGGCCTGTATGACCCGCGGTTCATCCGCTAAGCGCCGGGAGCCGCGATGACACAACCGTTGCACGCCGATTCGCTGCGGGCCGTCGCGCCCGACAGCCCGGCGCCCGCCAGGACGATGCCGGCCGCGCCGCGTGCGCGCCGGACCCATCCGTGGCTGACGCCGCTGACCCCGGTCTCGCCGCGCACCCGCTGGGTGCTGGGCCTGGGCTTCTTCGTGCTGTTCTTCGCCGTCTGGGGCGCGGTGACGCTGGGCGGCCTCGTGCCGCCGACCTTCCTCGCCGATCCGATGACGATGGCGCGCGAGGCGTGGCTGCTGTTTACCGAGTATGGCTTTCTCGGCGACATCGGCATGACCGTCTGGCGCGTGCTGGGCGGCTTCGTGCTGGCCGCCGTGCTGGCGGTGCCGCTGGGCATCCTGATGGGCGCCTACAAGGCGGCCGAAGCCTTCTTCGAGCCCTTCGTCTCGTTCTGCCGCTACCTGCCGGCCTCGGCCTTCATTCCGCTGCTGATCCTGTGGGCTGGCATTGGCGAGACGCAGAAGCTGCTGGTGATCTTCATCGGCTCGTTCTTCCAGATCGTGCTGATGGTGGCCGTCACCGTGGGCGGCGCGCGCCGCGACCTGGTCGAGGCGGCCTATACGCTCGGCGCCAACAGCGCCGGCATCGTCAAGCGCGTGCTGATTCCCGGCGCCGCGCCCGGCATCGCCGAAATCCTGCGGCTGGTGCTCGGCTGGGCCTGGACCTATGTGATCGTCGCCGAGCTGATCGGCTCGTCGTCCGGCATCGGCCACATGATCACCGACAGCCAGGCGCTGCTCAATACCGGGCAGATCATCTTCGGCATCATCGTGATCGGCTGCATCGGCCTCGTCTCTGACCTGCTGTTCAAGCTCGCCAACCAGCGGCTGTTTCCGTGGAGCACCATTCAATGAGCGCGCTGTCGATCCAGCAGGTGTCGCGCACCTTCGTCAATCCGCGCGGCGGCCAGACCCAGGCCTTGCTGCCGGTGGACTTCGAGGTCCGCGAGAACGACTTCGTCACCATCCTCGGGCCTTCGGGTTGCGGCAAATCGACGTTGCTGCGCATCGTCGCCGGCCTCGACTCACCGACCTCTGGCCGCGTGCTGCTCGACGGCGAGCCGGTCACCGGACCCGGCGCCGACCGCGGCATGGTGTTCCAGTCCTATACGCTGTTCCCGTGGCTGACGATCGAGCAGAACGTCCGCTTCGGCCTGCGCGAGCGCGGCATGAGCGTGGCGGAGCAGCGCGAGCGCAGCGATTTCTTCATCGCCCGCGTGGGCCTGCGCGGCTTCGAGCATCACTATCCGAAGCAGCTGTCGGGCGGCATGCAGCAGCGCACCGCGATTGCGCGGGCGCTCGCCAACGATCCGAAGATCCTGCTGCTCGACGAACCATTTGGCGCGCTCGACAACCAGACCCGCGTGCTGATGCAGGAGCTGCTGCTCGGCATCTGGGAAAGCGCGCGCAAGACGGTGTTGTTTGTCACGCACGATATCGACGAGGCGATCTTCATGGCCAACCGGGTTGCGGTATTCTCTGCGCGGCCCGGACGGATCAAGACCGAAATCGCCGTCGACTTCGCCCATCCGCGGCACTACACGATCAAGACGTCGCCGGAGTTCTCGGCGTTGAAGGCGCGGCTGACCGAAGAGATCCGTGCCGAGGCGATGGCCTCGGCCGAGCATTGAGCCGGCCCATGATGTCCACCCGCACGCGCACCGACACGCCCACCGACACGCCCGCCGACGCGCGCGTCGACCCACGCAACCACTGACCATGACCGTAGAAGCCGGCACCCGCCGCCCCGCCACCCGCCCCGACGCCAACGGCCACCGCCCGTCGCCCGATGCCACGCCGACCGCGCTGTACCAGCAGGTCAAGGAGTACATCGCGCGCCAGATCCAGAGCGGCGCCTGGCAGCCGGGCGATCGTGTGCCGTCGGAGCAGGAGCTGGTCAACCGCTTCGCCGTGTCGCGGATGACGGTCAACCGCGCGCTGCGCGAGCTGGCCGAGCAGGGCAGGGTGGTGCGCGTGGCGGGGGTCGGCACCTTCGTCGCCGAACACAAGCCGCAGTCGACGCTGCTGTCGGTCGTCAACCTGCAGGACGAGATCCGCATGCGCGGGCACGACTACGCCTGCGACGTGATCCTGGTCGAGCGCGCCTCGGCCTCGATCGAGGTGGCGGCGGCGCTCGACCTGCGCACCGGCGAGTCGGTCTTCCATTCGGTGTGCGTGCATCGCGAGGACGGCGTGCCGGTGCAGCTGGAGGATCGCTACGTGAACCCGCGCGTGGCGCCCGACTTCATCAACCAGGACTTCAGCGGCGTCAAGCCGGGCGAATACCTGCTGCGGCATGTGCCGTACGACCAGGTCGAGCACGTGGTCGACGCGGTCGCGGCAACGCCCGAGCAGGCCAGCCAGCTGGAGATGCCGGTGACTCAACCCTGCCTGCTGCTGACGCGGCGCACCTGGACCGCCGGCACGCCGGTGACCTTCGTGCGCTGCCTGCATCCGGGCAACCGCTATCGCCTCGGCAGCCGTTTCCGTGCCGATGGCAATCCGGCGTTCGGCTAGCGCGGGGCCCGGTGGCCCGGCGGCTCTTTCGACCGTACGCTTCCGAACCTGACTTCGATCTCGATTCGACCTAAGCTGATTCAAGCCGTACCAAGCTGTATAGACAGGACCATACAATGACCACGCCACACTCCGCTTCCCAATCGACCCAGCCGCATCCCACGCTGACCCTGCATCCCGGCGACGTCTCCCTCGCCGAACTGCGCCGCATCTACCGCGGCGAGGTCCGGCTCGCGATGGCGGATTCCGCCTGGGCCGACGTGCGTGCCGCCCAGGCCACCGTGCAGCAGATCGTCGATACCGACGCGGTCGTCTACGGTATCAACACCGGCTTCGGCAAGCTGGCCAACACGCGCATCCCGCACGACAAGCTGGCCGAGCTGCAGCGCAACCTGGTGCTGTCGCACAGCGTCGGTACCGGCCGCGATCTGCCCGCCGATACGGTGCGCCTGATCCTCGCGACCAAGGCGGTCAGCCTGGCGCGCGGCCATTCGGGCGTGCGTCCGGAACTGATCGAGGCGCTGCTGGCGCTGGCCAACCACGGCGTCACGCCGTGCATTCCGGCCAAGGGCTCGGTGGGCGCGTCGGGCGACCTGGCCCCGCTGGCGCATCTGTCGTGCACGCTGATCGGCGTCGGCGAGGCGATCGTCGACGGCCGCCGCCTGCCGGCGGTCGAGGCGCTGGCGCATGCCGGCCTGAAGCCGTTCGAGCTCGGACCCAAGGAGGGCCTGGCGCTGCTGAACGGCACCCAGGTATCGACGGCACTGGCACTGGCAGGCCTGTTCGCCGCCGAAGACGCGTTCGCGGCCGGCCTGGTGGCGGGCGCGCTGTCGCTCGAGGCGATCAAGGGCTCGGTCAAGCCGTTCGACGCCCGCATCCACGCCGCGCGCGGCCAGGCCGGCCAGATCGCGGTCGCCGGCGCGGTGCGCGAGCTGCTGGCGGGCAGCGAGATCGTCGACTCGCATCGCGAGTGCGGCCGCGTGCAGGACCCGTATTCGATCCGCTGCCAGCCCCAGGTGATGGGCGCCTGCCTGGACAATCTGCGCCACGCGGCGCGCGTGCTGCAGATCGAGGCCAATGCCGCCTCCGACAACCCGCTGGTGTTTTCGGAGCAGGGCGACGTGGTGTCCGGCGGCAACTTCCACGCCGAGCCGGTGGCCTTCGCCGCCGACATCATCGCGCTGGCGCTGGCCGAGATCGGCGCGATCTCCGAGCGCCGCCTGGCGCTGCTGCTCGACACCGGCCTGTCGGGCCTGCCGCCCTTCCTGGTGCGCGACGGCGGCCTGCATTCGGGCTTCATGATCGCGCAGGTCACCGCCGCCGCGCTGGCGTCCGAGAACAAGTCGCTGGCCCATCCGTCCAGCGTCGACAGCCTGCCGACCTCGGCCAACCAGGAGGATCACGTGTCGATGGCCACTTACGGCGCGCGCCGGCTCGGCGACATGGCGGAGAACACCGCCGTCGTGGTCGGCATCGAGGCGATGGCCGCCGCGCAGGGCATCGAATTCCACCGGCCGCTGAAGTCCTCGCCGCTGATCGAGACCGAACTGGCCCGCATCCGCGAGCGCGTCGATTTCGTCGAGGTGGACCGCTATCTGGCGCCCGATATCGAGGCGATGAAGCAATGGGTGCTGCAGGGCGACGCGGGCGCGGGCTGGCCGCAGGCGGTGCGTGCCGTGCTGCCGGCGCAGGGCGAAGCGGGCTGACGCGGGCGCCCGCAAACCGAGGCCGCCCGACACCACCGACCGAAACACCACCGAACGAGACACCAGCAAAGCAGGAGAACCGAACATGAACGCCAACGAACAGCAATTCCTCGCACGCGGCCAGCGCGAAATCCGCGCGCCGCGCGGCACCGAGCTGCACTGCAAGAACTGGCTGATCGAAGCCGCCTATCGCATGATCCAGAACAACCTGGACCCGGACGTCGCGGAACGTCCGCAGGACCTGGTGGTCTACGGCGGCATCGGCAAGGCCGCGCGCAACTGGGAATGCTTCGACGCGATCCTCGACAGCCTGCGCCGCCTGGGCGAGGACGAATCGCTGCTGGTGCAGTCCGGCAAGCCGGTCGGCGTGTTCCGCACGCATGCCGATGCACCGCGCGTGCTGATCGCCAACTCGAACCTGGTGCCGCACTGGGCCAACTGGGACAAGTTCAACGAGCTCGATCGCGCCGGCCTGATGATGTACGGCCAGATGACCGCCGGCTCGTGGATCTACATCGGCACGCAAGGCATCGTACAGGGCACCTATGAAACCTTCGTCGAGGCGGGCCGCCAGCACTACGGCGGCGACCTGTCCGGCAAGTGGATCCTGACCGCGGGCCTGGGCGGCATGGGCGGCGCGCAGCCGCTGGCCGGCGTGCTGGCCGGCGCTTGCGTGCTGGCGATCGAATGCCAGGAGTCGCGCATCGATTTCCGCATCCGTACGCGCTATCTGGACAAGAAGGCCACCACGCTGGACGAGGCGCTGGCGATGATCGCCGAGGCCACCGCCAGCAAGCAGGCGATCTCGGTGGGCCTGCTCGGCAATGCCGCCGAGATCGTGCCCGAGCTGGTCAAGCGCGCGCAGGCCGGCGGCATGCGGCCCGATATCGTCACCGACCAGACCTCGGCGCACGACCTCGTCAACGGCTATCTGCCGGCCGGCTGGACCGTCGAGCAATGGGAAGCCGCGCGCAAGGCCGATCCGAAGGCGGTGGAAGCCGCGGCGCGCCCGTCGATCGTCGAGCACGTCAAGGCGATGCTCGCCTTCCAGCAGATGGGCGTGCCGACGCTGGACTACGGCAACAACATCCGCCAGGTCGCCTTCGACGAGGGCGTCAAGAACGCCTTCGACTTCCCGGGCTTCGTGCCGGCCTATATCCGTCCGCTGTTCTGCCGCGGCAAGGGCCCGTTCCGCTGGGTCGCGCTGTCCGGCGATCCGGAGGACATTTACAAGACCGACGCCAAGATGAAGGAGCTGTTCCCCGAGGACAAGCACCTGCACCGCTGGCTCGACATGGCGCGCGAGCGCATCGCCTTCCAGGGCCTGCCGGCGCGCATCTGCTGGGTCGGCCTGGACGAGCGCCATCGCGCGGGCCTGGCCTTCAACGAGATGGTCAAGTCCGGCGAGCTGAAGGCGCCGGTGGTGATCGGCCGCGACCATCTGGACTGCGGCTCGGTGGCCTCGCCCAACCGCGAGACCGAGGCGATGAAGGACGGCTCGGATGCCGTCTCCGACTGGCCGCTGCTCAACGCGCTGCTCAATACCGCGGGCGGTGCGACCTGGGTCAGCCTGCACCACGGCGGCGGCGTCGGCATGGGCTTCTCGCAGCATAGCGGCGTGGTGATCGTCTGCGACGGCACCGATGCCGCCGCCCGCCGCATCGAGCGCGTGCTGTGGAACGACCCCGCCACCGGCGTGATGCGCCACGCCGACGCGGGCTACGACATCGCGATCGACTGCGCGCGCGAGAAGGGCCTGAACCTGCCGATGGTCAACCGCGGATGAGCGCGACGCCGTCGCAACCACCGCAACCGGGGCGGCCACGGCGCTTTGCGCTGGCCGAGCTGACGCCGATGCCGTGGAAGAACGGCGGCGGTACCACGCGCGAGATCGCCGCGTGGCCGCCCGCCGCCGGGCTCGACGCGTTCGACTGGCGCCTGAGCATCGCCGATATCGCGGACGATGGCCCATTCTCGGCGTTCCCCGGCATCGACCGCCAGATCGTGCTGCTCGATGGCGCCGGCGTGCGCCTGCAAGCGCGCGATGGCAGCTTCGATCATCGTCTGGTGGCGGTCGGCGAGCCGTTCGCCTTTGCCGGCGAAGCGACCGTCGATGCCACGCTGCTGGGCGGACCGACGCGCGACTTCAATGTGATGACGCGGCGCGGCCGCTGCCGCGCGCGTGTGCAGTGCACCGGCGCGGCCATGGACAGCGCCGAGGTCCAGGCGGATACGACGGTCGTGCTCTATGTGCTGGCCGGCCGCTGGCGAAGCGATCACGCGCGAAGCGCCGACGCCGATGTGCTGGCGGTGGGCAGCGGCTTGTTGCTGCCACCCGGCAGCGCCTTCCGCTGGCTGCCCGAAGATCAGGGCGCCCGCTGCCTCGTCGTCAGGCTGCAATCGACGCAGCCATCCTCCGATAGGGAAACCCAGTCATGACGCAGTCCGCTGAAGAATTCGCTGTCGATGCCGGCGTATCGCGTGCGCCGTCGGCCGACGGCGTCTGGCATCGCTGCCATCTGCTGCCGGATGCCGACCCTGCCAACGCCATCCGCGATGCCGCGCTGGTCGTCGAGCAGGGTCGTATTGCTTGGCTCGGCAAGCAGGCCGAGTTGCCCGAGGCCTACCGCAGCCTGCCGCACCACGATGCCAACGGCGCGTGGATCACGCCGGGCCTGATCGATTGCCACACGCATCTGGTCTATGGCGGCCAGCGCGCCGACGAATTCGCGATGCGGCTCGCCGGCGCCAGCTACGAGGACATCGCCCGCGCCGGCGGCGGCATCGTCTCGACCGTGCGGGCCACGCGCGCCGCCGGCGAAGATGCGCTGTTCGCGCAGGCCGCGACGCGGCTGGCGCCGCTGCTGGCCGAGGGCGTCACCGCGATCGAGATCAAGTCGGGCTATGGACTGGACCTCGCCACCGAGCGCAAGCAGTTGCGCGTCGCGCGGCGGCTCGGCCAGGCGTTCGGCGTGGCGGTGCATACGACCTTCCTCGGCGCGCATGCCCTGCCGCCCGAATACGCCAATCGCGCCGACGACTACATCGCGCTGGTCTGCGATACGATGCTGCCGGCGCTGGCGCAGGAAGGGCTGGTCGATGCGGTCGACGCCTTCTGCGAGGGCATCGGCTTCTCGCCGGCGCAGACCGAGCGCGTGTTCGACGCCGCGCACCGGCATGGGCTGCCGGTCAAGCTGCATGCCGAACAGCTGAGCAATCTCGGCGGCGCCGCGCTGGCGGCCCGCTATCGCGCCTTGTCGGCCGACCATCTGGAACATCTGGACGAGGCTGGCGTCGCGGCGATGGCCGAGGCGGGGACCGTCGCCGTGCTGCTGCCCGGCGCCTACTATTTCCTGCGCGACACGCATCTGCCGCCGATCGCGCTGCTGCGCCAGTACGGCGTGCCGATCGCGCTGTCGACCGACCATAATCCCGGCACGTCGCCGGTGACCTCGCTGCTGCTGATGCTCAATATGGCCTGCACGCTGTTCCGCATGACGGTGCCCGAGGTGCTCGGCGGCGTCACCACGCACGCCGCGCGCGCGCTCGGCGCCAGCGATCGGCATGGCCTGCTGGCACCGGGACGCGGCGCGGATTTTGCGCTGTGGCGCGTCGATTCGCCGGCCGAGCTGGCCTACTGGTTCGGCCGCAATCCGCTGGCCGCCGTGGTGCGCCAGGGGCGCGTGTTCGCCGGACCCGCAGGAGTGTCGAGATGAGTCCAGTCCCCGATCGAACGCTGTTCGCCGCCGAGGCGCTGCTGCCCGATGGCTGGGCCAGCAACGTGCTGCTGAGCTGGGACGCCGACGGCAAGCTGACCGCCGTGACGCCCAACGCCGCGCCGGCCGCCGACACGCCGCGCGCCGCAGGGCCGGTGCTGCCCGGCATGACCAATCTGCATTCGCACGCCTTCCAGCGCGGCTTCGCCGGCCTGACCGAGTTCCGCTCGGCCGCTGACGATTCGTTCTGGAGCTGGCGCGAGCTGATGTACCGCTTTGCGCTGCGGCTGGCGCCCGAGACGCTGGAGGCGATCGCCACGCAGCTCTATATCGAGATGCTGCGCGCCGGCTATACCAGCGTCTGCGAATTCCACTATGTCCATCACCAGGCCGACGGCACGCCGTACGCCGATCCGGCCGAGATGTCGCTGCGCCTGCTGCGCGCCGCGGAGCGCGCGGGCATCGGCATCACGCTGCTGCCGGTGCTGTACCAGAGCGCGGGCTTCGGCCCCAAGCCGCCGCTGGCCGAACAACGCCGCTTCCTGCACGAGACCGACGCGATGCTGGCGCTGTTGCAGCGGCTGGCACCGGCTTGCACGGGAGCGGCGCGGCTTGGTCTCGCGCCACACTCGCTGCGCGCGGTGCCGCCCGACAGCCTGCGTGCCGCGGTGGCCGGGCTGCATGCGATGGACCCGACCGCGCCGGTGCACATCCATATCGCCGAGCAGCAACGCGAGGTCGACGAATGCCTGGCGTGGTGCGGCACGCGGCCGGTGGACTGGCTGCTGGACCATGCACCGGTCGACGCGCGCTGGTGCCTGGTGCATGCGACCCATCTGGACTGGGACGAGCGCCGGCGCCTGGCGAACAGCGGCGCGGTGGCCGGCATCTGTCCGACCACCGAAGCCAATCTCGGCGATGGCGTGTTCGATGCCGCGCCCTATCTGGAGCAGGGCGGCGCATGGGGCATCGGCTCGGACAGCCATGCGAGCGTCAGCGTCAGCGAGGAGCTGCGGCTGTTCGAATACGGGCAGCGGCTCGCGCTGCAGAAGCGCAACGTGCTTGCCTCGAGCCGCCATCCGCAGGTGGCCGATCGGCTCTATCTCGATGCGGCGGCCGGCGGTGCGCGGGCGGCGGGACGTGCGGTGGGCGGGCTGGCGGCCGGACAGCAGGCGGACTTCGTCGTGCTGGACGGCAATCATCCGACGCTGGCCGGCCTGCGCGGCGAGCAGGCGCTGGCCGTCCACGTGTTCGCCAATCACGGACATGAGACACTAGCGGAAGTCCGCAGCGCGGGACGCCGCCGCGTGCAGGGCGGCGTCCATGCCTTGCAGGCCGAAGCGGGCGCGGCCTTCGCCAGCGCGCGTGCCAGCCTGCTGGCGCCATGACGGTGACCGTCGACGGCGACTATGCCGCAGCCCCGGACCGCATTCCAGACGAACCCTGATCTTGCCACCGGCAACGCCGCACCGGCTCGCGGCCGGCGGCGATGCCACTCGTAGCAGCAATATGACTTCCTTCTCCACCGATACCCCGGCCTTCACGCTGCAGCGCGGCACGCGCCCGCTGCTGATCTCGATGCCCCATGTGGGTACCTATCTGCCGCCGTCGGTCGCCGACCGGCTGACCGACGAGGCGCGCACCGTGCCGGATACCGACTGGCATATGGACCGGCTCTATGGCTTCGCGCGCGAGCTTGGCGCGTCGGTCCTGATGGCGACGCACTCGCGCTATGTGGTCGACCTGAACCGCCCGCCCGACAACGCCAACCTGTATCCGGGCCAGGACACCACCGGGCTCTGTCCGGTCGATACCTTCGACAAGACGCCGCTGTATGCGAACGGCGTGGGTCCCGACGAAACCGAGATCTTCGCGCGCCGCGACGCGGTCTGGCGTCCCTATCACGATGCGCTGGCCGGCGAACTGGCGCGGCTGCGCGCGGAGCACGGCACGATCGCGCTGTGGGACGCGCATTCGATCCGCTCGGTGCTGCCGCGCTTCTTCGACGGCAAGCTGCCCGACTTCAATCTGGGCACCGCCAACGGCGCCAGCTGCGATGCGGCGCTGGCCGACCAGGTCGCGAAGATCGCCGGCGAAGCGCAGGGCTATACGTCGGTGCTGAACGGACGCTTCAAGGGCGGCTATATCACCCGCCAGTACGGGCAGCCCGCGCGGGGCGTGCATGCGATCCAGCTCGAGCTGTCGCAATGCACCTATATGAGTGAGCAATATCCGTTTGACTACGACGAAGCGCTGGCGGGCAAGCTGCAGCCGACACTGCGGCGGATGCTCGAGGCCGTGCTGGCCTTCGTCGAGGCGCGTTGATGGCGCGCTGATGGCGCGCTGATGGCGTGCTGGCATCGGCAAACAGAGACGGCGCATGCCGTCTCTGTTCTCGCGCCAACGTCATTTCCCGCTGCGCAGCCGCTCCTCGATATGCTGGGCGCGCTGCAGCGAACCGGGGTGCGTGCTCAGCATGCTCGATTGCCCGCCGTCGAGCGCCGCCATCTTGCGGAAGGCGGTCACCAGGGCCTCCCGATTGGACTTGTTCTTCGTCAGCAGATCGAAGGAATAGTCGTCCGCCGCGGTTTCCTGCCGCTGCGAGAACTGCGAGTTGACCAGCGTCTCGGCCAGCTCGCCCAACTGCGACGACGACAGCGCATTGAGCGTCGCGCTGCCCGCGGCGCCCAGCACGCCGCGCGCGGCAGCGGTCGCGTAGGCCACCTGCATCGCCGCCTTGGTATGGCCGAGCGCCACGTGGCCGATCTCGTGCCCGACCACGCCGCGTACTTCGTCATCGGTCATCATGTCCATCAGCCCGCTGTAGATCCGCACGCAGCCGTTGGCCATCGCCCAGGCATTCACTTCCTTGGTCTCGTAGACCTTGGCGTCGAGCGGCAGGCCGGTGTTCTGCAGGCCCGCCATGATCTTGGTCAGGCGCTGCCCATAGGTGCTCGTCGGCGCGGCGATCTTGTTCTTCTTGTCCATCTCGGCGCACGACTGGTCCGACAGCGTCTTGATATTGGCGTCGGACAGCGTCGCGGCGGTGAACAGGCTGCCGCCGGCCTGCGTCAGGCCCTGCATGTCGGCGCCGGCGCATCCGGCGAGCAGGGCGGCCGCGAGGGTCGCGAGCAGGGGGGCCTTGGCGCGCAAGGCGGTGCGGCGTGGCATGGCTGGGGTCATGGCGGATCCTCTTGATGCTGGAGAATCCAGCAGCATACGCAGCCCAGCCGCGACCCGGTAGCGGGCGATGTCCGACGTAGCGAAGATCACTCGTCTCGGCAATGGGGCGTCATGTCGCCGCGTACGGCATTTTGGCGGCATGTCGGCGGCATGACCCCATGGCGTTACAGGTACCGAACCACGGTCTCCGCCGGCAAACGGGACTTCGGCAGCGCCGCATTGAAGTCGCTGTCCGCGCGATAGCCAAGGCCGACCAGCACCACGCTGGTGTACCCGGCCTCGCGCAGGTTCAGTTCGTCGTCGAGCGCGCCTGCGTCGAATCCTTCCATCGGCGTCGCGTCGATGCCCAGCGTGGCGGCGCCCAGCAGCAGCGTGCCGAGCGCCAGATAGACCTGCTTCTCCATCCAGTGCTGCAGGTCCTTTTGCGTATAGCGATGCAGATCGACGAAGCCTTGCCGGGTCTTGCGCTGGTTCCCGCGCGCCTCGGGCGTCTGGAAGCGGCCGTCGCGCTCCTCCTGGTCGAGGATGACGTCCAGCTGCGCGTCCGGCAGGCCGGTGCGCGCGCACAGCACGATCACGTGCGACGCGTTCTCGATCTTCGGCGCGTTGTAGGCGTAAGGCCCTTGCGCGCCGGCCTTGGCGATGCGCGCCTTCGCCGCGGCGCTGCCCGCGACCACGAAGTGCCACGGCTGCGAGTTGACGGACGAGGGGCTGTAGCGCAGCAGCGTGATCAGCTCCTGCAGATCGCTGTCGGATACCTTGCCAGCAGGATCGAATGCCTTGGTGGTATAGCGGGTGCGGGCGAGATCGGAGAGGGACATGGGCATGCTCTTGATATGGGTATGTCGTGTGTGTCTGTTGTCGGGATGAGGAGGCGCCGGTGCTCAGAACCCTTCGAGCACGACCTTGCCGCGCGCGCGGCCGCTTTCGATCAGCGCATGGGCGCGGCGCAGGTTGGCGGCGTTGATCGTGCCGAAGTGTTCGCCGAGCGTGGTGCGGATCGTGCCGGCGTCGATCAGCTGCGCGACGCGGGTCAGCAGTTCGTGCTGGCGGATCATGTCCGGCGTCTCGAACATCGGCCGCGCAAACATGAATTCCCAATGCAGCGACAGCGACTTGCGCTTCATCGGCATCACGTCGAGCGTGGCGGGATCGTCGATCACCGCGAGCTGACCCTGCGGCGCCAGCACGTCGATCAATTGCAGGTAGTGTTGTTCGGTATGGGTCAGACTGGCCACATGTTCGACCTGCGGCACGCCGATGCGCTCCAGTTCTTCACGCAAGGGCCTGGTGTGGTCGATCACGTGATGGGCGCCGAGCGACGTCACCCAGTCGCGTGTCTCCGGACGCGACGCCGTGCCGATCACGGTCAGGCCGGTCAGCTGGCGCGCGAGCTGGGTCAGGATCGAGCCGACGCCGCCGCCGGCGCCGACGATCAGCAGGTGCTGGCCCGCGCCGCCATGCTCGGGAACGCGCAGCCGGTCGAACAGCAGTTCCCACGCGGTGATCGTCGTCAGCGGCAATGCCGCGGCTTCGGCGTCCGACAGCGAGGCCGGCTTGCGCGCGGCGATGCGTTCGTCGACGAGGCAGTACTCCGCATTGCTGCCGGCACGCGTGATCGAGCCGGCGAAGTAGACGTCGTCGCCCGGCGCGAACAGCGTGACCGCGCTGCCGACGCGGACGACCTTGCCGACCGCGTCCCAGCCCAGCACGCGCATGGCCGCGACCGCGGACGATGCCCGGACCTTGGTATCGACCGGGTTGACTGCGATGGCGCGCAGCTGCACCAGCAGGTCGCGCGGACCGGGTTCGGGCGTCGGCAGATCGATGTCGATCAGCGCGGCCGGGTCGTCGATCGGCAGGCCGTGCTGGAGGTAGGCGATGGCTTTCATGTGGGCTCCGTGACTTGAGGAGAGGGTTTGCCTGGTCGGTGCCGCTATCTTGCGCCGTCGCAGCCTATCCGATAAGCGGTAAAATCCACCAGCACTTTCTCTCGTGGAGTGAAGATGATCCGCCTCGAAGACCTGACCCTGTTCGTGCGCAGCGCCGCCCTCGGCAGCTTTTCCAGCGCCGCGCGCGAGGCCGATCTGCTGCCGGGACAGGTCAGCGCCGCGGTCAAGCGGCTGGAGCGCGATCTCGATATCCGGCTGTTCGCCCGTTCCACGCGCAGCCTGCGCCTGACCGCCGAGGGCGAGCGCTATCTGCCCTACGCGCAGGAAGTGCTGGCCACGCTGAACGAGGGCCGCGACCGGCTGCGCGGCGATGGCGCCGCACTCAGCGGGCTGCTGCGCGTCACGGCGCCGTCCGACCTCGGCCGCAATGTGCTGCTGCCCTGGATCACCGAATTCCGCCGCGCCCATCCCGACCTGACGCTGCGGCTCTATCTGTCCGACCATGTGACGGACGTCTTCCGCGATCCGATCGATGTCGCGATCCGCTACGGGCGCATCGAGGAGGCCAGCTATGTCGCCTTGCCGCTGGCGCCGGAAAACCGCCGCGTGCTGATCGCCTCGCCGGCCTATCTGGCCCGGCATGGCCGCCCGCAATCGCTTGATGAACTGGCCGCGCATCGCTGCCTGCTGTACCACCTGAGCGGCCGCGTCTACGACAAATGGCCGTTCGAAACCGCGCGCGGCCGACGCCTGGTCGAGGTCAAGGGCAGCCTGTACACCGACGACGCCGACGTGGTCCGCCGCTGGGCGGTGCAGGGCGAGGGCATCGCCTACAAGTCATGGCTCGACGTCTGCGGCGACGTGCAGGCCGGCCGCCTGACCGTGCTGCTGCCGCACGAGCCGGGAGAAAGCACGCCGCTGCAACTGGTCTGCCCGCACCGCAAGCAGTTCTCGCCGGCCGTGCGGCAATTGCAGGCGCTGCTGAAGGAGCGGTGCGCGGCGTTGACTGCGCTGTATGCGGCGGCGGTGGCCTGAGCCGCTTGTCGCTGCCGCGATCGAAAACCGTCGCGTCAGGTCTCCGCCGGCGCGGCTAGCTCGTAGCTCGTGCTGCGGCCACCAGCCGCTGACTTCTGCAGCACGCCGTGTTGCACCAACTCATTGATGTCGCGCAGCGCCGTATCGTTCGAACATTTGCCGATGGCGGCCCATTTCGCGCTCGTCAGCTTGCCCTCGAAGCCGTCCAGCAAGCGGTTCAGCACCTTGATTTTCCGCTCGTTCATCGGAACCGTCGCGGCCCGCTGCCAGAAGCGCGCCTTGAGCAGTACCCGATCCAGTGTCTTGTTGGCCTGCAACACGGCCGCGTGCAACGTCGCGAGAAACCAGGCAAGCCACTGCGTGATATCGAGAGTGCCTTTCTGGGTCCGCTCAAGGATTTCGTAGTAGGCCTTGCGCTCTCGCTGGATTTGCGCGGAGAGGCTATAGAAGCGCTGCGGCGTGCCGTCGGCGCGCGCAAGCAGCAGGTCGCCAATCGCGCGCGCGATGTCTTCACGACGTATTCGGTCAGGACCGCGAGGCATGCTTCGTTTCTGAAGCCCATGCCGAGATCGGCCAGTCGGCCAAGCAGAAGGCCCTGAGCGCGGGTGGTCTCCGCCATGGGGGTCGCCAGGGCGGCCAGATCGTACTGCCACCGCGGCCAGTGCGGAGATTGCCAGACGTATTCGCCGTAATTCATGCGGAGATGATGGGTCGTATTCCCTGCACAGTTAAATTTATGACCTAAAAATCACATAAAAAGCGAGCTAAGCGGGCTTTCCAATTTTTCCGAGCGACCGTCGCGGCGTCGCCGGTGGGCTCATCACCGCCGACGGCATTAGGTCGGCGATGACCTGCCGCAGCCAGGCATTGGCCGGATCGCGGTGGTAGCGCACGTGCCAATGCTGCTTGACCTCGTAGCGCGGGATCTCGTACGGCAGGGCGAGCAGCCGGATGGGCTCGCGCGACTGCATCACGGCAGCGTAGTGCCGAGGCACCGTGGCGAGCAGTTCGGTCTCGCCCACGATCTGGGCCAGGGCCAGGAAGCTGGGCACGTGCAGGGCGACGCGCGGTGACGCGCCATGACCGGCGAGGGCCTTCTCCAGAATGACGGTGTGGCCAGTGCCCGTGGCGGCCACCGTAGCATGCCGCTCGCGCCGATAGACCGCCTTTGGCAGTGTCTTGCCGATGCGAGGATGCGAGCGGCTGGCGATGCAGACAAAGTCCTGCTCGAACAGGGTGCGCTGATAAAAGCCCGCCTCCAGCTGCGGCATGTAGCCCACCGCGACATCGACCGCGCCTTCCTCGAGCCGCCGCGCGCTGTCGGCGGTGATGCGTTCCGCATCGATGTCGATGCCCGGCGCATGTCGCTGCAGGTAATTGAGCAGCCGCGGCAGCAAGGCGATTTCTCCCAGATCCGTCATGCAGATCCGGAACGAACGCTTCGCCTTGGCGGGATCGAAGGCCGACGCGGTGCGGGCCTGTTCGAGCATCGCGCGGACCTCGCGCAGCACCTTGTGCAGGGCGTCGGCCCGGGGCGTCGGCAATACCCCGCGCGCGGTGCGCGTGAACAGCGGATCGCCATAGTAGGCACGCAAGCGGTTCAGCGCCGTGCTCGCCGCGCCTTGCGTCATGCCGAGCTTGTCCGCCGCGCGCGACACGCTGCCGGCCTTGTAGACCTCGTCGAATACCGCAATCCACTCCAGGTCCAGCGACGCCATCGGATGTCTCCGCACAGGGATATCGAAAAATTGGATAGATGGTATCCCGCGGCGCTGTTGCTGGCGAGGCCGGCCGGCACAAGAATGGGTTGCATCGAACCGGGGAGGAGACAGCGATGATTCCCAGCACCAGAGTTCCGCCTACCAGAGGCCCCGCAGTGTGCTCGACCAACACCAAGGCATCCATGCGGCGCGCGTGGAACGTCCTTGTCCTCGAAGGCATCGCGGCGACGCTGCTGGCAGTCGCCTTGCTGACGCCGGCTTTGCCGAGGTTGGCATTCGGCGCCGGCAACGGCGCCTTTCCGACCAAACCGGTGACCATCGTCAGCACGTTCTCGGCGGGCAGCGGACCGGATACGATGTTGCGCGCCGTCGCCGAAAAACTGGCGCTCCAATGGAAGACGCCCGTCGTCATCGAAAACCGGCCGGGCGGCGCGGGCTTCATTGCCATCAACGCGGCGCGCGCGGCGGCGCCGGATGGCCATACGCTGCTGCTGCACGATGGCGATGCGTTGAGCGCGCTGCCGCATCTGTTCAAGAGCCGCGATTTCCGCGTGTTCGATGCCTTCGAGCCGGTCGGCGTGCTCTACAGCACGCCGTTCTTCGTGGTGGTGTCGTCGTCCTCCCCGTGGAAGACGGTCGGCGATCTGCTCGCGGCCGCGAAGGCCAGACCGGGCAAGGTCAGCTTTGGGACCTGGGGCGTCGGCAGCACGGCGCATCTGCAGTCCGCGCTGCTGGAGGCGCAGGCCGGCGTCAGGATGCTGCACGTGCCGTACAAGGAGATGGGGCAGCTCTATACCGGCGTCAGCACGGGCGAAACCGACTGGGCGTTGGGGGCGAGGGCGTCGACCGAGTTCGTCTATCAGCCCGGTCGCGTCCGCTATCTCGCGGTGACGAGCCCGCAGCGGCTGCCTGCCATGCCCGATGTGCCGACGCTGGCCGAGTCCGGCGGTCCGGCCCATGCGGTGCCCAGCGGTTTCGTCGCGCTGATGGCGCCGAAGGGCACACCCGCGGCGATTCTCGACAGGATCAACAAGGATCTGCTCGCCGCCGTCGCCAGCACGGACGTGCAGGCGCGCTACAAGACCTTCAGTTTCGAGGCCACACCGTGGAGCGGCGCGCAGATGCGCCGTGCGATCGAGACGCGCAGCGCGACCTATGAGCAGGTCGTCCGCCAGAACGGCATCAAGCTCGATTGAGGAACGGACGAGCATGCGAAGGAAGCCCAACGACATCGGCCCCGCAGCCCGGGCGGCATCGCTGCCGGCGGCATTGTGGCAATGGGACGCCGCCGACTTGGCGGCGCAGATTCGCGCCGGCACGGTGTCGAGCGTGGAGGCGGTCCACAGCGTGTACGAACGCATCGACGCCATCAATCCGCGTCTCAATGCGATCGTCCATTCGGATCGCGAGCGGGCGCTCGAAGCAGCAAGGCGGGCCGACGCATTGCGTTCGGCTTCGCCGGACCCGCTCGGACCGCTGCATGGCGTACCGGTGACGATCAAGCTCAACGCCGACGTCGAAGGCGAGGCGACGACCAACGGCGTGCCGGCCTACCGCCGCCGCGTGGCGCGCGAGAATGGTCCCGTCGTTGCGAACCTGCGGCGCGCCGGTGCGATCGTGGTCGGGCGGACCAATGTGCCGCCCTTCTCGTTTCGCTGGTTCACCGAGAACCCGCTGCACGGCAGGACGCTTAATCCCTGGAACGCCGATATCACGTCGGGCGGGTCCAGCGGCGGCGCGGCGGTGGCGGTCGCCGCGGGCATGGGCGGGATCGCGCACGGCACCGACATCGCCGGCTCGATCCGCTATCCGGCCTATGTCAACGGCGTGGTCGGCTTGCGGCCCACCCCTGGACGCGTGCCGGCCTATCAGCCGACCGCAGATCCGCGCCTCGCCGGCCTGCAACTGTTTTCGGCGCAGGGGCCGCTGGCGCGATGCGTCGACGACGTCGAGCTCGGATTCCGTGCCATGGCATCGAGTGGATCGTGCGATCCTACGTGGGTCGGCATGCCGCTGGATGTCCCGGACGACGCGGCGCCTGTCAGCGTGGCCTGCGTGGACGAGATTCCCGGCGCCCGGCTCGCTCCGGAAGTGGTACGCGCCCTTGGGAAGGCAGCCAGCGCGCTCCAGGCGGCCGGCTACCGCGTCGAACGGGCCGTGCCGCCCCGGCTCGACGAAGCGCTGGATATCTGGCTGGCCATCGTGATGACGGAAGTCCGGATGGGAATGATGGCGGCCGTCGAGGCGACGCGCGACCCGACGATCATCGCGTCGGTGAGGAACATGGCCGCGTGTGCGCCGCCGCCGGACCTGCGCACCTATGCCGCGGCCTTCGCGCGGCGCGATGCGCTTCGGCGCGAATGGAATGCGTTCCTCGACCGCTATCCGCTGGTGCTGATGCCGACATCCTGCCGTCCGCCGATGCCGTGGGGCGAGGATCTGCACGATCTCGAGCGGATGCAGATGCTGCTGCGGGATCAGTCCCCGTTGATCGGCGTCGCCGCGATGAGCCTGCCGGGTTTGCACGTGCCAACCGGTATCGACAACGGACTGCCGAGCGGCGTGCAGCTGGTGGCCGCAAGCTTCCGCGAACAGCGGCTGCTCGCAGCCGGCAGGGTGATCGAGTGGGATGCGGGGATGCCGAGGGCTTATGACGCGCTGGAACGGTGAGCCATGGACGCGCGCGCTCGTGGACCTGTGGGGAGAGCGGCGGCAGCGCGCTAGTATTGCGGTTCCATCGAAAATCGCCAACGACGCCACTGCACCATGCCGCCGCTTGCCAACGAGCCGGTCCCGATCGAAGTCCGGCGCATTCTCGATGTCGTAGTCGGCGCGCTCGGCGACAACATCGCCGGCGCCTATCTGTTCGGCTCCGCCATCGTGGGCGGGCTGCGGCCGGACAGCGATGTCGACCTGCTGGTGCTGACGCATCGAACGATGGCCGCGCAATGCCGCAGGCAGTTGGTGCAAGCGTTGATGAAGGTCTCCGGCGCGCGCGCGGAGCGGGGGCCGGCCCGCAATGCCGAAGTCACGATTGTGGTGCTCGACGACATCGCCCCGTGGCGGCACCCGGCGCGGAGCGACCTCGTCTATGGCGAATGGCTGCGCGACGAGTTCGAAGCGGGCGCGGTGCCGGCGCCGAGCACCGACCCCGATCTGACGCTGGTGCTGGCCACGGCCCTGCAAGGCCACCGCGCATTGATCGGCCCGGCGCTTGCCGAATTTCTTCCAGCGATTCCCTACACCGATATCCGGCGCGCCATCGCGGACAGCCTGCCGGCGCTGGTGGCGAACGTCTGCGGCGACGAACGCAACGTCATGCTGACGCTGGCCCGCATGTGGGTCACGCTGGCGACGGGCAAGATCGTGCCGAAGGACGAGGCTGCCGACTGGTTGCTGCCGCGCCTGCCGCAGGGCCAGCGCGCGCTACTGGCGACGGCCCGCGATGCCTATCGTGGCGATGGCGGTGATGGCGGCGATGGCGGCGATGGCGGCGATGGCGGCGATGGCGGCGATGGCGCCGATGAGGCCTGGCACGAACGCGGGGCCGACGTCCGCGCCTGGGTCAACGATGTCAGCCAGGCGATCGCGCGGATGCTGCACGAGGGCGCCGACGCATGAGCACTCATGCCATCGCGTGCTAGGCGGTGCGTTTCGGCTGGACCGCCATCAGCATCAGCGCAATCACCGCCAGGGCCAATGGCGCGAACGATACCCACAACACCGTATCCCAGTCGTAGGCGGCCAACAGTCCCCCGGAGGCAAACGAGCCGAGCGCCATCGTGCCGAAGACGATGAAATCGTTGAAGGACTGCACCTTGGTCTTTTCCTCGGGCCGGTGGCATTCGAGCACCAACGCGGAAGCGCCCACGAAGCCAAAGTTCCAACCGACGCCAAGGAGGATCAGGGTCAGCCAGAAGTGGGCCACATCGATGCCGGTCAGGCCGATCGCGGCGGAAACGCCGGTCAGCA
Organism: Cupriavidus sp. HPC(L); assembly: GCF_000307735.3. Classification (NCBI taxonomy): domain Bacteria; kingdom Pseudomonadati; phylum Pseudomonadota; class Betaproteobacteria; order Burkholderiales; family Burkholderiaceae; genus Cupriavidus; species Cupriavidus sp. HPC(L). The sequence goes on from NZ_AMPR02000035.1 coordinate 21,678, forward strand.
GCAGGCCCGCCGTGACGACGCGCTGCGCGCCGAAGCGGGTAATCAGCCGGCCCGTGAAGAAGCTCGGCCCATACATCGCGATCACGTGCCACTGCAGACCGAGGTTGGCGTTTTCCTGCGAATGGCCGCACAGATGCATCGCCAGCGGCGCCGCCGTCATCAGGAAGTTCATCAGCATGTATGACACGGCGCCGCACATGACCGCGGTGACGAACAGCGGCTGGCGCGCGATCGTCGACAGCGGCCGCCCCTTCGCGACTTCCGCCGCCGTCGGCATCGGCAGCCGCACGCCCCACAGCACCAGCGCCGACACCAGCGCGACGACGGCCTGCATGACGAAGGTCGCCGCGAACATGTGCGGCGGCCACAGATGCATGGTGTGCGTGACCAGCTGTGGTCCGACGACGCCGGCGACGACGCCGCCTCCCATCACGAAGGACAGCGCACGCGGGCGCAGCGCAGGCGAGACGCCGTCGGCCGCGGCGAAGCGGAACGACAGCACCACCGCCGCATAGGCGCCGCCGAAGAACGTTGCCAGGCAGAACAGCCAGAACGAACTCCACACGACGGCGGCGGCCGCCAGCAAACCGACCAGCACGCCGCAGGCGGTGCCGGCGAGGAACGAGGCGCGTCGGCCGTAGCGGCGCGCGATGGCTCCCGTCGGCAGGATGCACGCCGCCATGCCGACAACGAAGATCGAGATGGGCAGCGTGGCCAGCGTCTTGTCGGGGGCCAGCATGTCGCCGACGATCGCGCCGGTCGCATAGACCACGACGGAATTGGCACCGGCCAGCGCCTGCGCGACGGTCAGGCGCAGGATATTGCCGCGCTGGTCGCGCTCGGAGAGTTCGGCGACGGATTCGCTCAGTGCGGCAGGGGCGGGGTTCGACAAGACAATACCTCGGAGAAATGGGGATTCGCGCTCGGCACCGTGGGTCGATGGCGGAATTCCGGCGGGACGACAGGCGATTGTTGGCGGATTATCCCCGACCTGCAAACAAGATTAAGTATCGATCAGCGAAAGAATAGCTTTATCGATGTGGAAGTCGTCGCGCACGAGTCGATCGGAGCGGCGGCGCCGGTGCAAGGGAAAAACATGCTGCACCGCACGACCGGGCGAGAAACGGTCCTGCGGTAGAGTAACGGTTCTTCTTCCCCCCCGATGCTCGCCATATGGAGACCGAGCCATGGAATTCGTTATCCCCAGTACCGCAAATCTGGTTCTGTTCGTCAGCGCCGCCCTGGTGTTGCTGGTGATTCCAGGCCCGGCCGTGCTGTACATCATCGCGCAGTCGGTGGAGCAGGGCCGCAAGGCCGGGATGGTGTCGGATCTCGGCATCCATACGGCCACGCTCGTCCACGTGCTGGCCGCCGCGCTGGGGTTGTCCGCGTTGCTGGCCTCGTCCGCCGTGGCGTTCAGCATCCTGAAGTACGCCGGTGCCGCCTATCTGATCTGGCTGGGGCTGAAGAAGATCTTCGGCCGTCCGGCGCCGGTCGTCGTCGATGCGGTGCCGCAGCAGCGGCGCTACGCCCGACTGTTCCGCGACGGCTTCATCGTCAACCTGCTCAATCCCAAGACGGCACTGTTCTTCCTGGCCTTCCTGCCGCAGTTCGTCGACGTCAGCCGCGGCCACGTGGCGATGCAGATCGTCTTTCTGGGCCTGTTGTTCACGCTGCTTGGCCTGATCAGCGATGCCTGCTACGCGCTGGCCGCAAGTGCGGCAGGCCGCTGGCTGCGCCAAAGCCGCGGCTATCTGACGTTCGAGCGCTACGTCGGCGGCACGCTGCTGATCGGGCTGGGCATTACTGCAGCGTTTGCCGGGAACGGCAAGAAGTAGCCGGCGCCGCCGAAGGCGTTACCGAATCCGGATGTCGGCCGCGCCGCCGCGGGTATCCTGCCGGACCGCGGTCCAGTCGGCCCGCGTCAACCGGTACACGCAATGCGCTTTCAGCGGATGGCCATCGGGCACGTTCGGGTGGTCGAAGGTCTGCGCGCAGCGCCGCATGCCCAGCCGTTCCATCACCGCCTGCGAGGGCTGGTTCAGCAAGGCGGTGAACGACACGATTTCGTTCAGGCCGAATACCTCGAAGCCGGCCCGCAGGGCGGCGCGCGCAGCCTCGCTGGCGTAGCCCCGTCCCCAGTATTCAGCCGCAAGGCGCCAGCCGATCTCCACGCACGGCGCGAAGGGTAACGGCGCGCCTGGGATGTTCAGGCCCACCATGCCGATGAACGCGCCATCCTGCTTGCGCTCCACCGCCCAGAACCCGAACCCGTGCGCGGCAATATGCGCGCTGCAGCGGTCGATCATCGCGTCGCTGGCGGCGCGGTCAAACGGGGCCGGAAAATAGCGCATGACCCGGACATCGGCATTGAGCGCGGCAAAGGGATCGCTGTCGGAAGTCTGCCATGGGCGCACGATCAGACGGGGTGTTTCGAGCTGGATGGGGCGCGGACCCGGATGCATTTGGCGTTTCCGTTCGCATCAAGAAGGGAGGGAAGTATGACACTGCCCGCGGCGCTGGCCGATCACGGCCGTCTTCGCTGGATGCCGGTCAGCATGGGGGAATCGGGCGATCTTGTCTATCGGCGCGATGACGGCCGGGCCTTCGCCAAGGTCGTGCCGGAGTCCCGCTCGGCAGAGCTCGCTGGCGAGCGCGATCGGCTCGCCTGGCTGGAGGGTCAAGGGATTGCCTGCCCGAAGGTACTGGACTGGCGAGAAGCGGGGAACGAAGTGTGCCTGGTGATGACAGCCGTGCCAGGCGTGCCCGCGGCCGATTTGCCCGGCACGGATCTGCTCGAGGCATGGCCGTCGATGGTGCGCGAGCTTGGCGCGCTGCACGCGTTGTCGTCGGGCCAGTGCCCGTTCGAACGCAGCCTGTCGGCGATGTTCGCGCATGCCGTGGACGTGGTGAACCGCGATGCAGTCAATCCAGACTTTCTGCCCGACGAGGACAAGCGCACGCCGGCCCCGGAACTGCTGGCGCGGGTCGAACGCGAGCTGCCCGTCCGCCTTGCGCAAGAGGCCACCTCTACGGTGGTCTGTCACGGCGATCCCTGCCTGCCCAACTTCATGGTCGATCCGCACACGCTGCGATGCACGGGCATCATCGACCTGGGTCGGCTCGGCCGGGCGGACCGCTATGCCGACCTCGCCTTGATGGTGGCCAATGCCGAGGAAAGCTGGCAGACACCGCAGCAGGCGGAACAGGCCTTCGCCATGCTGTTCGACACCCTCGGGCTGACGGCCGATCGCGAACGATTGGCCTTCTACCTGCGGCTCGATCCCTTGACCTGGGGGTGAATGGCTCCCGCCGTCCGCGTTGCCTAGCGCAGCTCGTCCTCGATATAGGCCCGGATCACATCGGCGAAGCTGGCGTCGCCGCGCAACCCCAGCTGCTCGGCGCGCGTGGTGTCCCAGCGGCCCGGCCAGCTGCCGACGATATGCTGCACGCGGGCGTCGGGCTCGCGGCGAATGCGGTTGGCGGCCTCGTCGCCGGCCACTTCCCGCAGCGCGGCGATCATCTCATCCACGGTCACGGAAACGCCAGGCAGATTGACGATGCGCCGATTGCCCAACCGTTCGCCCGGCAGCTCGCTGCCGGCAATCAGCGCCTCGATGGCCCGGCGCGGCGACAGCAGCCACAGCCGCGTGTCGCCCGGCACCGGGCAGATCGCCTCCTCGCCATTGAGCGGTTCGCGGATGATGCCGCTGGCAAACGACGATGCGGCGGCATTGGGCCGGCCCGGACGCACGCTGATGGTCGGCAGCCGCAGCACGACGCCGTCGACAAAGCCGCGCCGGCTGTAATCGGACAGCATCAGTTCGGCGATCGCCTTCTGCGTGCCGTACGACGATTGCGGATTGAGCGCGGTATCGTCGCGCACCACCTCGGGCAGCAAGCCGCCATAGACGGCCACCGAGCTGGTGAACACCACGCGCGGGCGATGGCCGCGGGCCCGGCATACTTCCAGCAGCGCGCGCGAGGCATCGAGGTTGATGCGCATGCCCAGGTCGAAATCGGCCTCGGCCTGGCCGCTGACGATGGCGGCCAGATGGAACACCACCGCGGTATCGCGGTCGATCGCGCGTTCGAGCAGCGCGGGATCGGCGATATCGCCGACCAGCGCGGTCACGCGCTGGTCGCCCAGATCGTTGCCTGGCACGACATCGACCAGCACCAGTTCCGTGATGGGAGCCGCCTTGCCGTCGGGACCGGTCAGCTCGCCGCGCGACAGCAGCTGTTTGGCCAGACGCTGGCCGAGAAATCCGGCGCCGCCGGTGATCAGTACTTTCATGATGCGTTGCCTTGTTGAATCGCGAGATCGGCGGGCAGCCGGCCGTGAATGTGCCAGCCGCCCGCAATGATTACCGCTGCAGCCAGGGGCGCAGCCACCCAAGCCCCTCGGTGGTACCTGCCCTGGGGCGATATTCGCAGCCGATCCAGCCCTGGTAGCCAAGCGCGTCGATCAGCTCGAACAGGTAGGGATAGTTCAGTTCGCCGATATCCGGCTCCTGCCGCTCTGGCACCCCGGCGATCTGGATATGCCCGATACCGGCCATGTCGCGCTTGAGCTTGGTGGCCACATCGCCTTCGACGATCTGGCAGTGGTAGCAGTCGAACTGCACCTTGAGGTTCGGCGCGCCGATCTCGCGGCAGATCGCTTGCGCATCGTCCTGGCGGTTCAGGAAGAAACCCGGGATATCGCGCGTGTTGATCGGCTCGATCACCACCGTGATGCCGTCGGCCTGCGCGGTGCGGGCGGCGTACTCCAGGTTGCGCAGATAGATGGCGCGCTGCTGGTCGCGCGACACGCCCGGCGCCGCAAGGCCCGCCATCACGTGCAGCTTGTCGTTGCCCAGCACGCGCGCGTAGTCGAGCGCCGTATCGATGCTGCGCCGGAATTCGTCTTCCCGTCCGGGCAGCGACGCGATGCCGCGTTCGCCGCCGGCCCAGTCGCCCGGCGGCGCATTGAACAGCGCCTGTTGCAGGCCATTGGCATCGAGCCGCGACTTCAGCTCGGCCGCCGGAAAGTCGTAAGGAAACAGATACTCCACGGCGCGGAAGCCATCGTTCGCGGCCGCGGCAAAACGGTCCAGGAACGCGTGCTCGTTGTACATCATCGAAAGATTGGCGGCAAAGCGTGGCATGGCAGCAAGTCGGGATGGAGTGGAGGAAGGCGGCGCTAGCGCGCCGCGTCCATATTAGCGGTTGACCAGCCTGGCCGGCGTCAGCCAGACGGCGACGGCACCGAGCACCAGCATGCCGGCCAGCACATACATGCCGGCTGCCGTGCTGTTGGTGGCATCGCGCAGGAAGCCGATCAGATAGGGGCTGGCGAAGCCGGCCAGGTTGCCGATCGAATTGATGATCGCGATACCGGCCGCGGCGGCGCTGCCGGCGAGGAACGCGGTCGGCAGCGACCAGAACAGCGGGGCGCAGGTCAGCACGCCGGCGGCCGCCACCGACAGCGCGACGATGGACAGCGTGGTGTTGCCGGTGGCGGAGGCGGCGATGGTGAAGCCGACGGTGCCCATCAGCGCCGGCACGATCAGATGCCAGCGCCGCTCGCGGCGCTTGTCCGCGCTGTGGCCGAACAGGTTCATCGCGACGATGGCGACCACGAAGGGAATCGCGCTCAGCAGCCCGATTTCCAGCGTGCCCGTGATGCCGGTCGATTTGACGAAGGTCGGCATCCAGAACGTCAGACCGTACTGCCCCGATACGAAGGCGAAGTAGATCAGCGACATCCACCACATGCGCGGGTCACGGAACACCGCGCGCAGCGAATGCGCGTGCTGTTGCTGCTCCTGCGGCTGCGCGGCGATCTCGTCGGCGAGCAGCGTCTTCTCGCGCTCGGTCAGCCATTTGGCGCTGCGGATGTTGTTGTCCAGATAGAGGATCGTCGCGATGCCGATCAGCACCGCCGGGATTGCCTCCAGCACGAACATCCATTGCCAGCCGTGAAAGCCCGCGCCACCGTGGAAGCTCTCCATGATCCAGCCGGACAGCGGATTGCCGAAAATGCCCGATACCGGAATCGCCGACATGAACACCGCGATGATCTTGGCGCGGCGGTGCGATGGAAACCAGTAGGTGAGGTAAAGGATCACGCCAGGATAGAAACCGGCCTCCGCCAGGCCCAGCAGGAAGCGCAGCACATAGAACTGCGTCGGCGTCGTGACGAAGGCGAACATCGCCGACAGGATGCCCCAGGTGATCATGATGCGGGCGATCCAGATGCGCGCGCCGATCCGGTGCATCAGCATATTGCTCGGCAGTTCGAACAGGAAGTAGCCGAGGAAGAAGATGCCGGCGCCCAGGCCGAACACCGTCTCGCTGAAGGCCAGGTCCTGCGACATCTGCAGCTTGGCGAAGCCGACGTTGACGCGGTCCAGATAGGCCACCACGTAGCACAGCATCAGGAACGGCACGATGCGCCAGAACACCTTGCGGTAGGTCAGGTCGAGTTCGGCTTTGTCGGGTGCGTCGACGTAGGCGGCCGCGGCCGCGTCGTAGGCTGTCATCGGTTGTCTCCTATGGATTGTGTCGGGCCGGCTGTCGCGCCGGCGCCGGTGTGCGTAATCAAGGCCCGTGCACACCGCGGGCTGGCGCGTCCGCTACCAGCGTGCGCCGAAGGTCTGGCGTAGTTCTTCAAGCGCCGCGGCGTCGAGCGGCGCGGGCTTGGGATCGGTCATCAACCACAGGCGTGCGGTTTCCTCGAGCTCTTCGAGCACCCACGACGCTTGCGAAACCGACGGGCCCCACACCACGGGGCCCAGCCGGTCCAGCAGCACGCCGCGCACGCGCGCGGCCAGCGCGGCCACTTGCGCCGCGACCTCGGGGTCGCCCGGGCGGCGATAGCGCAGCAGCGGAACATGGCCAACCTTCATCACGTAGTAGGGCGTGATCGGCGGCAGCACGTCGTCGTCGCGCCAGACGCCCGCGAGCGTCAGCGCGACCAGATGGGTCGAATGCGTATGCACCACGCCGTGCGCGTTCGGGTCGTTGGCATAGATGCCGCGATGCAGCGCCAGCGTCTTCGAGGGCCTGTCGCCGGACACGTGCTGGCCGCTGGCGTCGACCTTGGCGATGCGCGCCGGGTCCAGCCGGCCCAGGCAGGCATCGGTCGGCGTAATCAACCAGCCGTCGTCGAGCCGCGCGCTGATATTGCCGGCGCTGCCGACCGCATGCCCGCGCGCATACAGGCTCGCGCCGATCGTGCAGATCTCCTCGCGCAGGCGGGCTTCCTCGCTCATTGGATGCCTCCTTCCAGCTGGCGCAGCGCCTTGGCGAAGAAATCGACCGCGCCGAAATTGCCCGACTTGAGCGCCAGACCCAAGGGCTCGGTGTCGATGGTGGCGGTGGCCGGCACGCCGGGATCGATCTGCGCGCCGATTTGCAGCGATTTCACGTCGAGTGCCTGCACCACGGCGCCCGACGTCTCGCCGCCGGCAACCACGAACTTGCGCACGCCCATCTCGCGCAGACCGCGCGCGATGGCAGCCAGCGTGGCCTCCACCAGTTGGCCGGCCTCCGCCACGCCGAGCGCTCGCTGCACGCTGCGCACTTCGTCGGGCGTGGCGGTGGCATAGATCAGTACCGGCTCGGGCAGATGCGATCGGGCAAACGCCAGCGCCTGCTCGACCACCGCTTCGCCGCGCGCCACCGCGAGGGGGTCGATGCGGAAACTCGGCCTGGCGTCAGCTCCGTTCCCGTTCCCGTTCCCGCGCCACGCTGCCACCTGCTGGTTCGTCGCTTGCGATGCGCTGCCTGCCAGCACCGCGGCATGGCCTTCGATGCGGGGCAATTGCGCGGCATCGGCGCGTTCCGCCAACAGACCCGCGCGGCGGAAGTTGGCGGGCAGGCCGAGCGCGATGCCCGAGCCGCCGGTCACCAGCGGCAGATCGGCGCACGCTTCGCCGAGCACGTGCAGATCTTGGTCGGACAGCGCGTCGGCAATCGCCAGCCGTACGCCATCGGCGCGCAACTGCGCGATCGCCTCGCGCACCGCGGCCGCGCCGGCGGCGATCGTGTCATAGCGGATCAGGCCGACCCTGTCGCGGGTTTGCCGTTGCAGCACGCGCACCAGATTGGCATCGCGCATCGGCGTCAGCGGATGGTTCTGCATGCCCGACTCGTTCAGCAGCGTGTCGCCGACGAACAGATGGCCGCGAAAGACCGTACGGCCGTTCTCCGGAAAAGCCGGACAGGCGATCGAGAAGCCGGGCTGTTCCAGCGCATCGAGCAGGGCCTCGGCCACCGGGCCGATATTGCCGGCATCGGTAGAGTCGAAGGTCGAGCAGTACTTGAAGAAAAATTGGTGGCAGCCCTGTTCGCGCAGCCAGGCGAGGGCGGCCAGCGATTGCGCAATGGCCTCGGTTGCCGGGATGGTGCGCGATTTGAGCGCCACCACAATGGCGTCCGCTTGCAGCGGCGCCGCGGACGGCGGCACGCCGATGGTCTGCACGGTTCGCATGCCGCTCTTGACCAGCATATTGGCCAGATCGGTGGCGCCGGTGAAATCGTCGGCGATACAGCCCAGAAGCGGGCGAGGCGAGTTGGAGTGGGACATGAATGGGCGGGGGATAACGGACAGCGGCAACGAACGGCGCTCAGCCTGTTTTGAATCAGCGTGAGGGCGGCAGCGTGATGCCGGGGAAGGTCTTGATCACCGCGGAATCGTCCTCGCCGCCATGGCCGGCGCTGGACGCGCTCATGAACATCTGATGCGCGGTGGCCGACAACGGCAGCGGGAATTTGCTGCGGCGGGCGGTATCGAGCACCAGGCCCAGGTCCTTGACGAAGATGTCGACGGCGGACAGCGGCGTGTAATCGCCTTTGAGGATATGGGGCACCCGGTTCTCGAACATCCACGAGTTGCCGGCGCTATGGGTGATCACGTCGTACAGCGCGTCCGGATCGACGCCCTCGCGCAGCCCCAGCGCCATCGCTTCGGCGGCAGCCGCGATATGCACGCCGGCCAGCAATTGATTGATGATCTTGACCTTGGAGCCGGCACCATGCTGCTCGCCAAGTCGATAGACCTTGCCCGCGATGGCCTCGAGCACGTCGTCGCAGGCGGCATAGGCGGCCGCCGGCCCCGACGTCATCATCGTCATCTCGCCCGACGCCGCGCGCGCCGCACCGCCGGACACCGGCGCGTCGAGCATCAGCAGGCCCGCCGCTTCCAGGCGCACGCCAAGCTGCACGGCAAATTCCGGCGCGACCGTCGCGCTGGCAATGACCACGCTGCCGGCCTTCATGCGGGCCACCGCGCCTTGCTCGCCGAACAGCACCGCTTCGGTCTGCTCGGCATTGACCACCAGCGTCACCACCACGTCGCACTGCGCACCCAGTTCGGCCGGCGTGGCGCAGGCGATGCCGCCTTCGTTGGCGAAGGCGCGCAGCACCTCGTCGCGCACGTCGCAGGCGTGAACGCGAAAGCCCGCGCGCAACAGCGAGCGCGCAACGCCCAGGCCCATGGCACCGAGGCCGATGACTCCAATATGTCGTGACATGATCTGTCTCTGGTTGGCGCGAGCCGCCGCGGCGGCCGCTCAGCAGATGCCGGCTTGCGACAGCCGGCGCTCGGCGTTGTACAGGTGGGTCAGGGCGGCATTGCGTGCCGCCATCGGGTCGCGCGCACGGATCGCGTCGACGATGGCCGCGTGTTCGTCGCGCACCTGACGCGAGAAATCGTCGCGCGTCGCCTCGTTGCGGCGGGTCACCGCGACCCCGGCCTCGAGGTACTGGTTCAGGAAATTCAGCGTCTTGATGAAGTAGGGGTTGCCGGTCACCGCGGCGATCTTGCGGTGAAAGGCGACATCCTCGGCCACGCCATCGCGTCCGGCGGCCGCCGCCTCGTCGATATTGGCCAGCGCCGCGTCGATCTCGGCGATATCCCGGTCAGTGCAGCGCCGCGCGGCCTCCGCTGCAACCTCCGCCTCGATGGCGCGGCGCACCGCCAGCAGATGCGGCATCGAGCTGGGCTCGATCGCCTCGGCGTAATCGATCCGCAACGGCCGGATCGCGCCATGCTCCTTGACGAACACGCCGCTGCCCTGGCGCGGCTCGACCACGCCTTCGTTCTTGAGCCGCGAAATCGCCTCGCGAATCACCGTACGGCTAACGCCGAACTGCTGCGCCAGCACGGCCTCGGTGGGCAGCTTGCCGGTCGCGGCAAAACTGCCGATCTCGATCTGCTTGAGCAGTTGCTGAGCGACGGTGTCGCTCATCGCGGGGGCGGAGACCTTGTCGAACATGGCTTGGGCCGGTGTGATGCCTTATCAGGTAATAAGGTCATCATACAAATTTGAGGGCGGCAACCGTTATTGGGGACAACCCTTGCAACGCTAGAGGATTCTTTGCGTCACCTAAGCGAACACCTTTGCCAACGAGCCTTGCTGGCGTAAGCCGCCTGCAGCAGCGCAAGGCGCTTGGTATCAGCCGGTATCACGCGATTTGATACTTCTCGCCGTCGACGATACCGAACCAGGTTTTTCTGGAGTCGTTGCCCCTGTCCCGCTCGGCTCGGCGGCCGCGGCCAGCAGCCGCGCCTCGATGTAGATCCGTTTGACGGAGGGATAGCGCAAACGAATCTGCCGTTCCACCCTTTCCACCGAGCGCGCGATCTCGGTGCCGCGAGCGCCGGCACGGAACTGGACGTCGAGCGCTACCAGTACATCGTCGGGACCGAAATGCATGGTCAGCGGCCGCGCGGCGTAATCGATGCAAGGGTCTTCGTGTGCCAGGCGCTGAATACCTTCGGCCATCTCGCGGTTCACGCTTTCCCCCACCAGCAAGCTGCGGCTTTCCCGGACCAGCACCGTAGCGACGCCGGCAAGCAGCACGCCAATCACCAGCGATGCCGCGCCGTCCAGCACCGGCATGTTCCAGCGGTGGCTCGCATAGATGCCCGCCGCAGCGATCACCAGTCCAGCGAGCGCCGCGGCGTCTTCGGCAAGCACGGTGACGGTGGTGGGATCCTTGCTGCTGCGCAGCGCCGTCCAGAACGGCGTGGCGCCCTTTTCGCGATTGAACTCGCGCAGCGCAATGGCAAAGCTGATTCCTTCGAATATCGCGGCGCAGGCCAGCACGATGTAATTCCAGTGGGGATCGCGCAATGGCTCGGGATCCATCATGTGAAGCACACCTTCGTAAGCCGAAATGCCGCCGCCCAGGCCAAAGATCAGCACCGCGACGATCAAGCTCCAGAAGTACAGCTCCTTGCCGTAGCCAAACGGATGCTGCGGATCGGCCTTGCGGCGACTGCGCGACAGACCGACCAGCAGTAGTAGCTCGTTGCCGGTATCGACGGTCGAGTGGATCGCTTCAGAGAGCATCGCGGAGCTGCCCGTGACACTGGCGACAATGAATTTGGTCACGGCGATGGCGAGGTTGGCCGCGATCGCGCCGTAGATGGCGAGGGGAGATTTGCGCGACGCGCTGGCCGGCGAGGGCGGCGCCGGTTCAGATGGCGAGGCATCCTTGAGCGCCGCGCCGGTGACAGGAGGGGGCCACGGATGACGTCCTGACATGCAGTCTTCGTGTCGTGACAGCAGGAATACGACGGGTCAAGCAACAGTTGTACCTTGGCCGCATCCGCGCCTGAAAAAAGCGAACGGACCTCAATGGCGCCCGCGATGACGTCGATCGAACGGTAAATGCTTCATGCCGATGTATTGGTCGCAACCGCAAGCCGGCGCGGCGGGCAGAGCCGATAGCAGCATGCCAATGCACAGTCCGACACCGGACGTATGGGATGTTATGGGAAGCAAAAACCCCCGCAAAGCGAGGGTTGACGGCGTCTCTGGACTTCTTGGGATTTGGTGCCCGGGGTCGGACTCGAACCGACACGCCTTGCGGCGGGGGATTTTGAGTCCCCTGCGTCTACCTGTTTCACCACCCGGGCGGGGTGCGCGATCGTGCCGGAGGGTTGCCGGAGAAGCGGCGGGGGCACTGCGCTGAGCAGCGGATTATGCCGCAAATCGCCTGACGGGACAACCGAGGGCGGCCTGCCGCGGGGCGGCGCGGTCTAGCGCCGGCGCTTGTCGTTGGTCCAGCGGTTGCGGTCGTAATACTCCGGCGGCTTGCGGGCGATCCAGCGGATGAAGTCGGCCATGGCGGGGTGGCCGCGCAGCTTGTCCCAATCGTGGAATTCGGTGGCGAGCTCGGCTTCGGTGAAGACCGAGTGGATCTTCTGGTGGCAGACCCGGTGCATCGGCACCACCTCGGTTCCGCCGCGGGAGCGGGGCACCGGGTGGTGCAGGTCGGTGCTGGGGCCCGCGATCAGTGGCCGCCCGCATAGCGGGCAGGTCTCGAGCAGGGCTGGCGTGTCGGCCGGGGCCGGTGGTCCGTGCTGATCGCCGCGGCCGGCCTTGCCCACGCGAAGATGGCGTTTGACGACCATGCCCGGCCACTTTCATGCCGAATCAGCCCTGATCCTCCAGCACCCGCAGCAGCGACGAGGTGTCGTCCTTGCCCCAGCCGTTGCGCATCAGCGTCTGCAGCTGCGCGGCGGTGGCCTGCATCGCCGGCAGCGCCAGCCCGGCTTCGCGGGCGACGTCGGCGGCCAGGCCGAAGTCCTTGTCGTGCAGGCGCGCCTGGATGCCGGCGGCGAAATCGCGGGCGACCATCTTCGGTCCCATCATGTCCAGCATGCGGCTGCCGGCCATGCCGGTCGACATCGCCTGCAGCACGCGCTGCATGTCGACCTGCTGCGACTGCGCGAAGCGCATCGCCTCGGCGATCCCTTCGATATTGACGACCTGCGCGATCTGGTTGCACAGCTTGGCGACCTGGCCCGCGCCGTTGTCGCCGATATGGGTGATGGTCTTGCCGTAGCACGCGAGCAGCGGCTGCACGCGCGCGAGCACGTCCGCCTTGCCGCCGACCATGATGGTCAGCGTGCCGGCTTCGGCGGCGACCGTGCCGCCCGACACCGGGCAGTCGAGCGCCTCGATGCCGCGTTCGGCCAGCGCCTGGGCGATCTCGCGTGTGACCACCGGCGAGATCGTGCTGTGGTCGATGCAGATCGTGCCCGGCGCGGCGCCTTCGATCACGCCGCCTTCGCCGAGCAGCACCATGCGGACATCCTCGGACGAGGTCACGTTGGTGAACACCACCTCGGCGCCGCGCGCCGCCTCGGCGGGGCTGAAGAACGGTTCGGCGCCCAGTTCGCGCGCCGCGTCGGCGGCTTCGGGCCGGCGCACCGAGGCGCGTACCGTATGGCCGGCCGCGAGCAGATGGCGCACCATCTGCGAGCCCATCGCGCCCAGGCCGATAAAGGCAATGGTAGTCATGTCGACAGCTCCTTCCTGATCTTGTTGTTGCGCGGCAGTGCGCGTTCGCCCGTGCCGCGCCCGGCAATGCCGGCCTTATTGTCCCGCGTAACTGAACTTGCCGTTGCGGATCACGCCCATCACGCGCGAGCGCTGATCGAAGCCCTGGTGGTCGCGCGGGCTCAGGTTCAGCACGCCGTTCGGCACGGTCAGATTGGCGGTGGTTTCCAGCGCGTTGCGCATCGCCGCGCGAAATTCTTTGGTGCCCGGTTGCGCGCCGGTCTTCAGCGCGCGCCGTGCGGCGTCATCCAGCAGTTGCCACGCGCCCCAGGCATCGCCGGCAAATTGCGTGATCGAATCCGCGCCGTACTTGGCCTCGTAGCGGGTCACGAAGTCGAGCGCGACCTTCTTGACCGGATGGGTGTCGGGCAACTGGCGAGCGACCACCACCGGGCCGGTCGGAAACAGCGTCCCTTCGACGTCCTTGCCGCCCATGCGCAGGAATTCGCCGGTGGCGATGCCGTGCGTCTGATAGACCTTGCCCTTGTAGCCGCGCTCGCCCAGCGTCTTCTGCGGCAGCACCGACGGCGTGCCGGCGCCGGCGATCAGAATCGCGTCGGGATTGGCGGCCATCAGCTTGAGCACCTGGCCGGTGACCGAGGTGTCGTTGCGCGAGAAGCGCTCGCTGGCGACCACGCGGATCTTGCGGACTTCGGCCAGCTTGGAGAACTCTCGCCACCAGCTCTCGCCGTAGGCGTCGTTGAAGCCGATGAAGCCGACCGACCGCACGCCGTGGTTGCTCATGTGCTCGGTCAGCACGGTCGCCATCTGCGAGTCGTTCTGCGGCATCTTGAAGGCCCAGCGGCGCTTGGGGTCGGTCTGCGGCTCGACGATCGCGGCCGAGGCGGCCAGCGCAACCATCGGGGTCTCGCCTTCCGATACCGCGTCGAGCGCGGCCAGCGCGGTGGGCGTGATGTTCGGGCCGACGATCACGTCGACCTTTTCCTCGGAGATCAGCTTGCGGACGTTGCGCACTGCTGCGGACGGATCCGAGCCATCGTCGAGCAGGATGTACTCGGCCTTCTGGCCGCCGAGCGTCGCCGGCCACATCAGGATCGTGTTCTTCGACGGAATGCCGATCGACGCGGCGGGGCCGGTGGTCGACACGTCGATGCCGACGCGGATGTCGGCGCGCGCGGCACCGGAGCACAGCGCGCCGGCGGCGGCAAGCGCCAGCGCGGCAATGCGCAGCGAGCGTCGCAGGCGGGGCAGGGTGGATCGTGGCATTGGGGTCTCCTCCTTCGGCTTGTTGGCTTCTCTCTCGCGTCTGCTTCTATTGAGTACGGAGTCAACCTGGCCGGGCGGCGGCCTTGGGCGCGAGCCGCCACAGCGAGGTCGTCTCCGCGGCCCGGGCCGCGTGCAGCGGATCGTCGGCATCGGCGGCACGGGGATGGCGCGGCTTGATGTCGATGCGGCCCAGCACCTGCAGGCCCGCGGCGTCGATCATGCCGAGCAGCGCCTCGCGCGTGCGCAGGCCCAGATGTTCGGCCAGGTCCGACAGGATCAGCCAGCCTTCGCCGTCGTCGCTCAGATGCGCGGCCAGGCCGGCCAGAAAGCCGCGCAGCATGCGGCTGTCGGGATCGTAGATCGCGTGCTCGATCGGCGCATTGGCGCGTGCCGGCACCCACGGCGGATTGCAGACCACCAGCGGCGCGCGGCCGGGCGGAAACAGGTCCGCCTGCACGATCTCGACCTGTCTGGTCAGCCCAAGCCGGCCGATATTGTCGGCGGCGCAGCCCAGCGCGCGCGGGTCCTGGTCGGTCGCGACGACGCGGGCGATGCCGCGCCGGGCCAGCATCGCGGCCAGCACGCCGGTGCCGGTGCCGATATCGAAGGCCAGCGATTCGCGCGCCAGCGCTGCGGGCAACGGCGCCTGGACGACCAGGTCGACATACTCGCCGCGCACCGGCGAGAACACGCCATACCAGGGATGGATGCGGTCGCCCAGCGCCGGCACCGGCACGCCCTTCTTGCGCCATTCGTGCGCGCCGATCAGGCCGAGCAGTTCGCGCATCGATGCGACATAAGGTTCGGCGGCGTCGCCGTATGCCTCGGTGCAGGCCTCGCGCACATCGGGCGCCCGCCGCAGCGGCACGGTGTGATCGGACTCGAACGGCAGCAGCAGCATGCCGAGCGTGCGGGCGCGCTGCGCCTGGGCCTGGCGATGCAGATGGAAGGCCTCGGCCGGGGTGGCGGGCGCGGGCTTGGCCTTGGCCTGGCGCTGTGCCCGGCGCGGCTTGCGCTCGACCCGGCGCGCCATCGCCTGCAGCAGCTGGCGCGCGTTCTGGAAGTCGCCGCGCCACAGCAGCGCGGTGCCCTCGCAGGCGAGCCGGTAGGCGGTATCGGCGTCGGTGCGGTCGTCGGCGATCACCACGCGCCGCGGCGGCGGCATCCCGGCCTCGGAGCGCCAGCGCGCGCGATGCGGCACGCCTTCCTCGGTCCACTCGATGGTGGGCTCGGCCTCCGGCCGTTGCTCGGGTTGGTGTGCGCTCACAGTTCGTAGGCCTCGTGGTCGCCCGACATCGCCTGCTCGACCAGCTTGCGGTTCAGCGTCGGCGAAAACAGTTCGATGAAGGTATAGACGAAGCTGCGCAGGTAGGCGCCCTGCTTGACGGCCAGGTGCGTCACATTGGTGCCGAACAGGTGGCCGGCCGGAATGCCGCGCAGATTGCGGTCGCGTTCGGGATCGAAGGCCACGCCGGCGACGATGCCGATGCCGAGCCCGATCTCCACATAGGTCTTGATCACGTCGGCGTCGATCGCCTCCAGCACGATGTCCGGCTGCAGGTGGCGCAGCTCGAACGCCTTGTCGATCTTGGGGCGGCCGGCGAAGTTCGGGTCGTAGGTGACGATCGGATAGCCGATCAGGTCCTCCAGCGACAGATGCGGCTTGTCCAGCAGCGGGTGGTCCGGCGGCGTCACGATGGTGTGCTGCCATTGATAACCGGGCAGCGACACCAGGTTCTTGTCGCCCGAAATGCCTTCCGTGGCGATGCCCAGGTCGGCCTGGTCGTGCAGCACCATGTCGGCGATCTGAGCCGGGTTGCCCTGCTGGATCGACAGCCGCACCTTCGGGTAGCGCTTGGTGAACTCGCCGATGACCCGCGGCAGCGCGTAGCGGGCCTGCGTGTGCGTGGTGGCGATCGTGAAGTTGCCCTGGTCCTGGGCGGCGTAGTCCTTGCCGACCCGCTTCAGGCTCTCGACCTCCTGCAGGATCTTCTCGACCGAGGTCAGGATGCGACGGCCCGGTTCGGTCAGGCTGCGGATTCGCTTGCCGTGACGGGTGAAGATATCGACACCCAGCTCTTCTTCGAGCTCGATGATCGCCTTGGAGACCCCTGGTTGTGACGTATAGAGCGCTTTAGCGGCTTCGGTCAGGTTGAAGTTCTGACGGACGGCCTCGCGCACGAAGCGGAATTGGTGCAGGTTCATATATCGTCGTCCGTATAAACAAACAACTTCTTATTAGTTTGAGATATGAGGCGAGTTTATTACGATTTGCGAACTTTGTTAATGAACGGCTAGTCCCCGTGCGCCCGGCGTTACACGGCCGGTGCGGCCCGGCGGGGACCCACTTCGGTGCGCCCCCATGTCCCTGGCCTTTACCGTTTCCGGTCTGTTGGTAGGCGTCCTCGTCGGTCTGACCGGCGTGGGCGGGGGCTCGCTGATGACGCCGCTGCTGACCCTGCTGTTCGGCTTCTCGCCGGCCACCGCGGTCGGTACCGATCTGGCCTTCGCGGCGATCACCAAGGGCTTCGGCACGCTGGCACACCGCGCCCACGGTCATATCCAATGGCAGGTGGTCAAGCGCCTGTGCCTCGGCAGCCTGCCAGCGGCGCTGGCGGCCATCCTCGTGCTCAAGAGCGCCGGCGAACTCGACGCCGGCTGGCTGCACGCGATCCGTCTGTCGATCGGCATCTCGGTGATCCTGACCGTGCTGTCGCTGCTGTTCCGCCGCCAGCTGCTGGAATGGCTGGCCCGCAATCCCCGTTTTCAACTGGAAGGCCGCGCCCAGGCGGTGGCCACCGTGATCGTCGGCGTCGTGATCGGCGTGCTGGTCACGGTGTCGTCGATCGGCGCCGGCGCGGTCGGCGCGACGCTGATCCTGCTGCTGTATCCGCGCATGAAGCCGGCCGAGGTGGCCGGCACCGATATCGCCTACGCGGTGCCGTTGACCGCGCTGGCCGGGCTGGGCCACGTGTGGCTCGGCACCGTCGACTGGAACCTGCTGATGGCGCTGCTGGTGGGCTCGATCCCCGGCATCTGGCTGGGCGCGCAGCTGTCGCGCGCGCTGCCGGAGCGGCTGGTGCGCGGCGCGCTGGCCACCACGCTGACGCTGGTGGCGATCAAGCTGGTTTCCTAGCGCCGGTGTCCTTGCCCGGCGCCCGTACGAACGAAACACCAACGAACACGAACGCATACTGAACGGACCCACACCATGTATCAGTACGATGAATACGACCAGCGCATCGTTGCCGAGCGCGTCGCCCAGTTCCGTGACCAGGTGCGCCGCCGCCTGTCGGGCGAGCTGACCGAGGAAGAATTCCTGCCGCTGCGCCTGCAGAACGGCCTCTACATGCAGCGCCACGCCTACATGCTGCGCGTGGCGATTCCCTATGGCCTGCTGGCGTCGAAGCAGCTGCGCATGCTGGCGCATCTGGCGCGCCACTACGACCGCGGCTACGGCCACTTCTCGACGCGCCAGAACATCCAGTACAACTGGATGGAGCTCGAGCGCGTGCCCGATGCGCTGGCCGACCTGGCCTCGGTCCAGATGCATGCGATCCAGACCTCGGGCAACTGCGTGCGCAACATCACCACCGACCACTTCGCCGGCGTCGCGCCGGACGAGGCGGTGGACCCGCGTCCGCTGGCCGAGCTGCTGCGCCAGTGGAGCACGTTCCAGCCGGAATTCGCCTTCCTGCCGCGCAAGTTCAAGATCGCGATCTCGGCGTCGAAGGACGACCGCGCCGTGGTGCAGATGCACGACATCGGCGTCTACGCGTACCGCAACGCGGACGGCGAACTGCGCCTGAACATCCTGGCCGGCGGCGGCCTGGGGCGTACCCCGATCCTCGGCACGATCATCAAGCACGATCTGCCGTGGCAGCACATGCTGACCTATATCGAGTCGGCGATCCGCGTCTACAACCGCTATGGCCGCCGCGACAACAAGTACAAGGCCCGCATCAAGATCCTGGTCAAGTCGCTCGGCGCCGAGAAGTTCGCCGAGGAAGTCGAGGCCGAATGGCAGCACAGCAAGGACGGCCCCGGCACGCTGACGCAGGCCGAGTTCGACCGCGTCGCGCAGCATTTCGCGCCGCCGGCCTATGACAAGCTGCCGGACACCGACACCAGCTTCGAGAAGCATCTGCTCGAGGACAAGGCCTTCGCCCGCTGGGTCCGCCGCAGCGTGCACGGCCACAAGGTGCCCGGCTATGCCGCGGTGACGCTGTCGACCAAGCCCGGCGTGGCCGCGCCCCCGGGCGACGTGACAGCCGAGCAGATGGAGCTGGTCGCCGACTGGGCCGACCGCTACGGCTATGGCGAGCTGCGCGTCGCGCACGAGCAGAACCTGGTGCTGCCGGACGTGCGCAAGCGCGACCTGTACGAACTGTGGCAGCTGGCCAAGGCCAATGGGCTGGCCACGCCGAACATCGGCTTGCTGACCGACATCATCGCGTGCCCCGGCGGGGATTTCTGCTCGCTGGCCAATGCCAAGTCGATTCCGATCGCGCAGGCGATCCAGCAGCGCTTCGAGGACCTGGACTTCGTGCACGACCTCGGCGAGGTCTCGTTGAACATCTCGGGCTGCATCAACGCCTGCGGCCACCACCACGTCGGCAACATCGGCGTGCTCGGCGTCGACAAGGACGGCGAGGAGTGGTACCAGGTCACGCTCGGCGGCGCGCAGGGCAACCAGACCGCGCTGGGCAAGGTGATCGGCCCCTCGTTCAAGGCCGAGGAAATGCCGGACGTGGTCAGCCGCATCATCGAGACCTTCGTCGAGCATCGCATCGAGGACGAACGCTTCATCGACACCTTCGCCCGCATCGGGGTCGCGCCGTTCAAGGAGCGCGTCTACGCGAACAAGCAACGCGAACGCGCCGAAGCTTGAGCCCGACGGCAACGACGAACGCAAACGCATCGAGAACGAATATGGCAAAGATCATCCAACTGCAACGCGCCGACGGCGGCCAGGCCGCCGTGCCGGCGATCGTCGATGACGCGTGGACCGTGCTGCGCGGTGCCGAGGGCCAGGCCCCGACCGACGAGCAGATCGCGGCGGGCGCATCGAGCCAGGACGCGGTGCTGTTTCCGCTGCCGGTCTGGCTGGCGCACAAGGACGGCCTGCTGGCCGGCCGCGCCGCGGCCAGCACCGGCATCTGGCTGGCGCCGGACGACGAGCCGGGCGATGTCGCCGGCGAACTGGCGCGCGTGTCGCTGCTGGCGGTCGACTTCCCGGTGTTCCGCGACGGCCGCGGTTTTTCCACCGCGTATCTGCTGCGCACCCGCTATGGCTGGAAGGGCCAGCTGCGCGCGATCGGCGACGTACTGCGCGACCAGCTGAACTTCATGAAGCGCTGCGGCTTCGACGCGTTCGCCGTGCGTGCTGACAAGAACATCGAAGACGCGCTCAAGGGCTTCAGCGAATTCACCGTGACCTACCAGGCCTCGGTGGACGAGCCGCTGCCCCTGTTCCGCCGGGCGCGCGCCGAACAGCGGGAATCGGCATGAGCGTGATCCCGATCGTCGAACTGCCGGCGACCGCGTCGGAGATTGCGTCGGAAATTCCGGCCGCATCGCCGCTGCGCCCGTCGCTGTGGACGGCGCCGGAATACAGCGGCACCGTCGCCGCGCTCGAGGCCAAGGAGGCCGCGCTGGCCGAACGGCTCGAAGCGATCGCGAGCCGCTTCTACCGCGCCCGCTTTGCCTCGAGCCTGGCCGCCGAGGACATGGTGATCACCGACGCGATCCTGCGCGGCTCGGCCGCGCTGCGCGCCGGCATCCGCGTGTTCACGCTGGCGACCGGCCGCCTGCACGCCGAGACGCTCGCGATGCTCGACGAGGTCAAGGCGCACTACGGCTACGAGATCGAGCGCTTCACGCCGGACGCCGAGGCGGTCGAGAACTATGTGCGCAAGCACGGCCTGAACGCCTTCTACGACAGCGTCGAGCTGCGCAAGGAATGCTGCGGCATCCGCAAGGTCGAGCCGCTGAACCGCGCGCTGTCGCATGCGGACGCGTGGCTGACGGGCCAGCGCCGCGAGCAGGCCGTCACGCGTGCCGACCTGCCGTTCGAGGAAATCGACGAGGCGCGCGGCATTCCGAAGTTCAATCCGCTGGCGGACTGGACCGAGGCCGAGGTGTGGGCCTATCTGAAGCGGCATGCGGTGCCGGTCAACGCGCTGCATGCCAAGGGATATCCGAGCATCGGCTGCGAACCGTGTACGCGTGCCGTGCGCGCCGGCGAGGACGTGCGCGCCGGCCGCTGGTGGTGGGAAAGCCGCGACTCGAAAGAGTGCGGCCTGCACGAACAGAACATCAAGCATTGAGGCCACAGATGGGCATCATGAACGAACTCCAGGCCGGCGCCGCGGCCACGCGCGACGGCAACCCCGACATCGCGCACCTGATCGAGGTGCAGAACGACCACCTGGACCGGCTCGAGGCCGAGTCGATCTACATCATCCGCGAGGTCGCCGCCGAGTGCCGCAATCCGGCGCTGCTGTTTTCCGGCGGCAAGGACTCGATCGTGATGCTGCATCTGGCGCTGAAGGCGTTCCGGCTCGGCAATCGCAAGATCGAGCTGCCGTTCCCGCTGGTGCATATCGACACGGGCCACAACTATCCCGAGGTGATCGCCTTCCGCGACCAGCGTGTGGCCGAGATCGGCGCGCGGCTGGTGGTCGGCCACGTCGAGGATTCGATCAAGCGCGGCACCGTGCGGCTGCGCAAGGAAACCGATTCGCGCAACGCGGCCCAGGCGGTCACGCTGCTGGAAACGATCGAGCAGCACCAGTTCGACGCGCTGATGGGCGGCGCCCGCCGTGACGAGGAAAAGGCGCGCGCCAAGGAACGGATCTTCTCGTTCCGCGACGAGTTCGGCCAATGGGATCCGAAGGCGCAGCGGCCCGAGCTGTGGAGCCTGTACAACGCCCGCATGGCGCCGGGCGAGCAGATGCGCGTGTTCCCGATCTCGAACTGGACCGAACTGGACGTGTGGCAATACATCGCGCGCGAGAACCTGGCGCTGCCGCCGATCTACTACGCGCACCAGCGCGAGGTGGTCCGCCGCAACGGCCTGCTGGTGCCGGTGACGCCGATCACGCCGAAGCAGGACGGCGACGTCAGCGAGGTACTGTCGGTGCGTTTCCGCACGGTCGGCGACATCAGCTGCACCTGCCCGGTGGCGAGCACCGCGGCGACGCCGGTCGAGATCATCGCCGAGACCGCGGTCACCGAGATCACCGAACGCGGCGCCACGCGCATGGACGACCAGACCAGCGAGGCGTCGATGGAGCGCCGCAAGAAGGAAGGCTACTTCTGAGGCTGGATTTCTGCGCAACGCGCGACGCACCGACACAGGATTTGCATCATGACTACCCAAGCCACCCATCAGGGCCTACTGCGATTCATCACCGCCGGTTCGGTCGACGACGGCAAGAGCACGCTGATCGGCCGCCTGCTGTATGACAGCAAGGCGGTGCTGTCGGACCAGCTGACCGCGCTGGCCAACGCCAAGAACAAGCGCACCGCCGGCGAGCAGATCGACTTCTCGCTGCTGACCGACGGCCTCGAGGCCGAGCGCGAGCAGGGCATCACGATCGACGTGGCCTACCGCTATTTTTCGACCGCACGCCGCAAGTTCATCATCGCCGATACGCCGGGCCATGAGCAGTACACGCGCAACATGGTCACCGGCGCATCGACCGCGCACGCCGCGATCGTGCTGATCGATGCCACCCGCGTGACCGTGGCCGATGGCCGCGCGCAGCTGCTGGCGCAGACCAAGCGCCATACCGCGATCGTCAAGCTGCTCGAGCTGCAGCACGTGATCGTCGCGGTCAACAAGATGGACCTGGTCGACTACAGCGAACAGCGCTTCAACGAGATCCGCACCGCCTATGCCGAACTGGCCAGCCAGCTGGGCTTGAAGGACGTGCGTTACGTGCCGGTGTCCGCGCTGCGCGGCGACAACATCGTGCACGCCAGCGAGGCGATGCCCTGGTATCAAGGCGAGCCGCTGCTGCCCCTGCTCGAGGCGCTGCCGGTCGAGGAGGTCGCGCCGCACGGCGAGGCCGCGCTGCGTTTCCCGGTGCAGCTGGTGATCCGCCAGGATGGTGCGCAGTCGGACGATTTCCGCGGCTATGCCGGCCGCGTCGAGGCCGGCACGGTGCGCGTGGGCCAGACCGTACGCGTGCTGCCGGCCAACCGCGAGGCGGTGGTCGCCGAGGTGCTGACGCCGAACGGTGCCGCCGAAGAGGCGAGCGCCGGCGAGACCATCACGATCCGGCTGGCCGAAGACGTCGATGTATCGCGCGGTGACATGTTCGTCGCTGCAGCGGCCGCGGAAAGCCAGCAGGCGCTGCCGGCGAAGAAGTTGCAGGCCGACCTGTGCTGGTTCGACGATGCGGCGCTGAATACCGCGCGCAAATACGTGCTGAAGCACACCACCGCCAGCGTGTTCGCGCGCGTGTCGGCGGTGGACCGCGTGCTCGACGTGCATACGCTGTCGCACGAGACCGGCCGTCACGACATCCGCCTGAACGACATCGGCTCGGTGCAGATCACGCTGCAGAAGCCGGTGGTCTGCGACGTCTACAGCGACAACCCCGCCACCGGCGCGTTCGTGCTGATCGACGAGGCGACCAATCACACGGTTGCCGCGGGCATGATCCGTGCATATTCCTAAGACCGAATCGAGATCGCACTCGATCCAGGAATCACGAGGAGCAGCAACATGGGCAAGGTCTACCTGATTGGCGCCGGTCCCGGCGCGGCGGACCTCATTACGGTGCGTGGTGCACGACTATTGGGCGAAGCCGACGTGGTGCTGCACGATGCGCTGGTGTCGCCCGAGATGCTGGCCTGGTGCCCGCAGGCCAGGCTGGTGGAGGTGGGCAAGCGCTGCGGCAAGCGCTCGACCGCGCAGCTGTTCATCAACCGGCAGATCGTCGACCTGGCGCGCAAGCACGAGCGCGTGGTGCGCCTGAAGGGCGGCGATCCGATGCTGTTCGGCCGTGCCGACGAGGAATTGCAGGCGCTGGAAGAGGCGGGCATCGATTACGAGATCGTGCCGGGCATCACCGCCGCGCTGGCCGCCGCCTCGGCGATCGCGCGTCCGCTGACCAGGCGCGGCGTGTCGCGCAGCGTCGCGTTTGCCACGCAGGCGAAGGCGCCCGACACCATCGACGTGGAGGCCGACGTCAAGGCCGATACGCTGGTCTACTACATGGGCCGCGACCAGGCCGCGGCCATCGCCGCGCAGCTGATCGCGCATGGCAAGCCCGCCTCGACGCCCGCCTGGGTCGTCGAGGCCGCCTCGACCCCGCACCAGCGCAGCCGCCAGTTCACGCTGCGGCAGATGGCCGCTGGAGAAGCCGCGGCGTGGATCGATCCGCAGCATCCGAGCTTGCTGATGATTGGCGAGGCGTTGGGTGGGCGGGCGAGTGGTGTGGCCGACGGCGATCTGCAGGAATCGGAGCGCCACCCTCGGGCGGCTTGACTCGCCGGCGGCGATTAGCAGCGCAGCGTATCGCGCCCCGCGCTGGTTTTCTCCCCTCTCCCGCGAGCGGGAGAGGGGCGGGGGAGAGGGCAAACGGCCTTCGCTCTGGCGAAAGCGCATCGCGATAGCCACCGCCCTTTCCCTCTCCCCCAACCCCTCTCCCGCTGGGCGGGAGAGGGGAGCAACGCGACGGCGGTCGACGTTCTACCGTCCTTCCCTCGTAATCTCCACCGTCTCCCGATAAACGATCCGGGCCATCTGGCCTGGCCGCAGCCCGGCCACGTCGATCGAGATGTCGTCCGCGCGTGCCGCGTGTTCCGCGTTGCGCGGGCCGCGGAACGTCACCGTGCGGCCGATCGGGTCGACCGCGACGATTTCGGCGGTGGCCGTGGTCGTGATCTCCCGCACCACGCCGGGCCGGCCGTCGTCCAGACGGCGCGACAGCCGGTCGACCGATTCCGCGGTCGCGACATTGCGGCTCGGCAGCGGCTCCAGCTTCGTGATGCGCGCGGGGCCGCGCGTGACCGTCAGACGGTCGCCCGCATTGACCGTACCGAAATGGCGTGCCTCGTCGCCGGTCATCAATTCGGTCAACTGACCCTGCGGCCCTCGCACCAGCACCGCGTTCGTGGCATCGATGCGGACGACCTCCGCCGCGGTGGTGGCGGGCGCCGTCTGCGCGTTCGCGCCGCCGACGGAGCCGGCCGCCAACACCCAGGCCATCGCGCCGGCCAGCGCCAGCGCGCGCGCCCCGCGTCGTATCGTGCTGTCTCGATCGTTTCGCATCGGCGCCTCCACAATGGTTTATCGCGTGATCACTCGTCCGGCAGGATGCTGCCCTGCGCGCCGCCGGGCGCCGCCAGCCCGAAGTGCCGGTAGGCGGCGGGGGTCGCCACGCGTCCGCGCGGCGTGCGTTGCAGATAGCCCTGCTGGATCAGAAACGGTTCGAGCACGTCCTCGATGGTGTCGCGCTCCTCGCCGATCGCCGCGGCAAGGTTGTCGACGCCGACCGGCCCGCCGCTGAACTTGTGCAGGATGGCCTCGAGCAGCTTGCGGTCCATCAGGTCGAAGCCGACGCGGTCGACGTCCAGCATCGCCAGCGCGGCATCGGCCATCTCGCGCGTAATGGTGCCGTCGCCCTTGACCTCGGCATAGTCGCGCACGCGCCGCAGCAGGCGGTTGGCGATACGCGGCGTGCCGCGCGAGCGGCGCGCGATCTCGAGCGCGCCGGTCGGATCGATGCGCGCGTGCAGCAGCTGGGCCGAGCGCGTGACGATGCGGGCCAGCTCGTCGGCGGTATAGAACTCGAGCCGCGCGACGATGCCGAAGCGGTCGCGCAGCGGATTGGTCAGCATGCCGGCGCGCGTGGTGGCGCCGACCAGCGTGAACGGCTGCAGATCGAGCTTGACCGAGCGCGCGGCCGGGCCTTCGCCGATCATGATGTCGATCTGGTAGTCCTCGAGCGCCGGATACAGGATTTCCTCGACGACCGGCGACAGCCGGTGGATCTCGTCGATGAACAGCACGTCGTTGGCTTCGAGGTTGGTCAGCAGCGCCGCAAGATCGCCGGGCCGCTCGAGCACCGGCCCCGAGGTCTGGCGCAGATTGACGCCCATCTCGCGCGCGATGATATGGGCCAGCGTGGTCTTGCCCAGGCCCGGCGGGCCGAACAGCAGCACGTGGTCGAGCGCTTCGCGGCGATTGCGGGCCGCGTGCATGAAGATGTCGAGCTGGTCGCGCACCTTCTGCTGGCCGACATAGTCGTCGAGCAGCTTGGGCCGCAGCGCGCGCTCGAAGGCCTCCTCGCTGCTGGACGCGGGCGTGGCGGCAATCAGGCGGTCGCCGCTGTCGGCAGGGCGGCTCGGGGCGAACTTGTCGGTCTGGATCATGGCGCGGAGGCGGGAAAACTGGCTCGATTGTAGCCCACGGCACCGTCGGCGCCGTCCGCCGTCTCAGCGAGCACGAGCCGCTTACCGGCTCGTACGCAGGCCCGTACACCGGCCTGCACGCACGTGCCCGTGCTCCTCGCGGCCTCAGCCCTTCGACAACGCCTTCAGCGCGAGCTTGATCCCTTCGGAGACGCCGGTGCCGGCCGGCACCTGCCTGGTCGCCGCGGCGGCCTCCTTGTCGGAATAGCCCAGCGCCAACAGCGCGTTCAGGATATCGGCGGCGCTGTCGTGCGAGGCCGCCGCGCCGCCGACATGGCCCAGTTCGGCGCCGAGCTTGCCCTTCAGTTCGAGCAGCAGCCGTTCGGCGGTCTTCTTGCCGATGCCCGGAATGCGGGTCAGCCGGCCCGCCTCCTGCAGCGTGATGGCCTGCGCCAGTTCGGCCACCGACATGCCCGACAGCACCGCCAGCGCCATGCGCGCGCCGATGCCGCTGATCTTGATCAGCTCGCGGAAGGTATTGCGCTCCTCCGCGCTGCCGAAGCCGTACAGCAGATGCGCGTCCTCGCGGACGATCAGCTGCGTCAGCAGCGTGACAGGCTGGCCGACCGCGGGCAGGTTGTAGAAGGTGCTCATCGGCACGTCGACCTCATAGCCGACGCCGTGGCAGTCGACCAGCAGATGCGGGGGATTCTTCTCGATGAGGGTGCCGGCGATGCGTCCGATCATGGTGGCTTGCGAAAGTGGGCGAGGGCGCAAGCGGGGCGCCCGAGCATGGGTCAGTCACGAAGGGCGCCAGTGTAGCGCAGCGCTTCGGTGCTTCCAGGGAGCGTCAGGAACGATCTCGTCGCCCCCGCGAAAGCGGGGGGCCAGCGGCGTTGTCTCGTGGCAAGGCAAGCCACTGGATCCCCGCTTTCGCGGGGACGACGGGGAGAATGCACACCGCTCATTCCGGCCGCGCCGGCCCCGGAGCGCTGTCCACCGCGCGGCGTCCGAGCGCGGGATCGTCGGTGAAGAAGCCGTCCACGCCGGCATCGACCAGGGCCCGGACCTCGCGGATCATGCCGGCCGGATGGCGCGCGGCGTCGCCGCCCGGGCCGCGCAGGCTCTTGGGCAGGAAGGCGTTCTCCGGCCGCACCGTGTAGGGGTGCACGACCAGGCCGGCCGCATGCGCG
>NZ_AMPR02000034.1:0-12795 GCF_000307735.3 Cupriavidus sp. HPC(L)
CGACGCGATGGCGGCCCGGCACCCGCGGCGCCGCGTGCGCGATCTGCTCAGCGGCCCCTACCTGGGCCGCACGCTGGCGGTGTGGATGCTGTGGGCCACCTGCGGCTTCATCCAGTACGGGCTGTCGACGTGGCTGCCGACGATTTACAAGACGGTCTACCACGCGCCGCTGCAACTGGCGCTGAATCTGGCGGCCGGCGCCTCGGTGCTGGGCGTGGTCGGCTCGCTCGTCTGCGCGATGGTGGTCGACAAGGTCGGCCGCAAGCCGGTGATCAACGTGTCGTTCGTGCTGTGCGCGCTGTCGCTGGCGCTGGCGGGACTGCTGCACGAGCAGTCCGTCTATGTGGTCGCCACGCTGTGCGCGTTCGCGATGGGCTTTCTGGCCAGCGGCTTCATCACCGCCTATGTCTATACCCCGGAACTGTATCCGACCAGCGTGCGAGCGATGGGCTGCGGGTTCGGCGGCGCCTGGCTGAAGATCGCCGCCATCTTCGCGCCGACGCTGATCGCCGGCACCATCGGCAGCGGCGACCTCAGCGGCGCGTTCTATGCGCTCGCGCTGGTGCCGTTCGCGGCGGCGCTGACGGTGCACTGGCTCGGCATCGAGACCAAGGGCAAGGTGCTCGAGCAGCTCGAGGCGTGAGCGCGCATGCCACGCGGTGACTTACTGTTCTTCCGGGATACCGGGGTCGACCCCCGGGCCCATCACGCATTGCGCATGCAATTTCCGCAGCGCGCGATACAGGGCCTCCCGTTCGCCGGAATCCAGCAGATGCAGCACCGCGGCCTGATGGCGCCGCGCCAGCGGGATCACCTGATCGTGCAGCGCCATGCCTGCGGCGGAGATTCGGCAAAACAGCTTTTTACGCGGCGTATTGCCCGCGTTGGACAGCTTCACCAGCCCGCGCTGTTCCAGCAGCCGCAGCGTGCGGCTGACCAGCGCCTTGTCCGAGGTGGACTGCACCACCAGTTCGGCGAAGGGCAGTTCCCCCCAGTGAGCGAGCAGCGCCAGCAGCCGCCATTCCGGCACCGTCAGGCCGAACTGCTCGGCGTAGGGCTGGGTCACCGTTCGCCGCAGCGCGTTGACGAGCTGACCCAGCATCGTGGTCAGGAAGTCGTCGACCGTCAGGCCGGTTCCCTGTTCATCGAGGCCGCTCCACGGCGTGCGCGCCTTGCGCGTTGCGGCGGCGTCCTTGCGGTTGACCTCAGCGGATGTCTTCATCGTATCGGCATGGATCCAAGGGGAAGATGGGCGGCGATTGTCGCACGGGGATCGGTGGCGGCAGATTGGAAGCGGCGCCGGGACGGAAGCGATTCTGAAGTCGTGCGCCAATCCATAAAGGAAGACCGCGCCAGCCGGTCCTTTCCGTTCCCGGCGCGCCCGTGTTATATGAGTGTCGATCATCTGGATGGAATGCCAAATTCCAAGAATTCGAGAACCGACCATGAACAACGCTTCCCTGCCCGACGATTCCCAGGAACGGTACATCGTGCCCGGCCTGGAGCGCGGCCTGCGCCTGCTTGGCGAGTTCAACCGCACCGACCGCACGCTGTCGGCGGCCGAACTGGCGCGGCGCCTGCAGATTCCGCGCTCGACCGTGTTCCGCCTGCTTGCCACGCTGGAGATGATGGGCTTCGTCGAGCGCACCGACGGCGGGCGCGAATTCAAGCTCGGCATGGCCGTGCTGCGGCTGGGCTTCGAATACCTTGCCTCGCTGGAGTTGACCGAACTGGGCCGGCCGCTGCTGGAGCGGCTGCGCGACGACATCCAGCTGCCGTGCAATCTGGTGGTGCGCGACGGCCGCTCGATCGTCTACGTCGCCAAGTCGGTGGCGCCGACGCCGTTCGCCAGCACCGTCAATGTCGGCACGCGGCTGCCGGCGCACGCCACCGTGCTCGGGCGCGTGCTGCTGGAGGATCTGACGATGCCCGAATTGCGCCAGCTCTATCCGGAGCCGCAGCTCGAAGTGTTCTCCGACAGCACGCCGCGGACCGTCGAGGAACTGTTCGACATGGTCCAGCGCGACCGCGAGCGCGGCTATGTGCTGCAGGAGGGCTTCTTCGAGGCCAGCATTTCCAGTATTGCCGCGCCGGTGCGCGACCGCAGCGGCAAGGTCGTCGCGGCGATGGGCGTGACCATTCCGGCGGCGAAGATCGATCCGACCAGGCTCGATTCGCTGGTCGAGAAGGTCCGCGGCGCGGCCCTCGAGCTGTCGCGCCTGCTCGACTATCGGCCTCAGGACGAGGGCAAGGTGGTGCCGCTGCATCGCGGCTAGCCGCCCACGGCAAAGCGCGGCCCGACGGCCGCGGAAACGGGAGAGAACGATGAAGCGGGGCATGCCCGGGGCGGGACCGATGGTGGCGGCGAACGACGGGATGCCGTGGCGGCGCCGGACACTTGCGGCGGCGACTTTTGCCCTGGCGGTCGCCGGTGCGGCCGGCACGCCGGCGGCACAGGCCGCCACTGCATGCGCGACGACCCGCATCGTGGTGCCGTTCCCCGCGGGCGGCCCGGCCGATCTGCTGGCCCGCACGCTTGCCCACGGCATGCAGCGCGGCCAGGGCCGCACCGTGATCGTCGACAACAAGCCCGGTGCGAACGGCAATATCGGCATCGACGCGGTGCGGCGCGCGGCCGGGGACGGTTGTACGGTGTTGATCGCGCCGGCCGGCAATCTGACGATCTATCCGACGCTGATGCCCCAATTGCCCTACCGCGTCGAGCGCGATTTCCGTCCGGTGTCGCTGCTGGCCAGTTCGCCGAATGTGCTGGCGGTCCATCCGTCGGTCAAGGCGAAGTCGGTGGCCGAATTGGTCGCGCTGGCCCGCACCGCCGAGCGCGGCGGCACGCCGCTCGGCTATGCCAGTCCGGGTGTCGGCAGCGGCCTGCATCTGGCCGGCGAGCTGTTTCGCCAGAGGGCCGGCGTGGCGCTGCTGCATGTGCCGTACAAGGGCACGACCCAGGCGCTGAATGACGTGGTTGGCGGCCAGGTACCGATCCTGCTCGGCACGCTGCCGACGCTGGCGCCGTTCATCCAGTCGGGCGCGTTGCGCGCGATCGCCGTGACGCAGGGCAAGCGCTCGCCGGCCGCGCCGAATATTGCGTCGATGGCGGAGCAGGGCATGGCCGGCATCGAGGTCAGTTCGTGGTACGCGATGCTGGCGCCGGGCGCGACGCCGGACGAGACCGTCGCGCAACTGCACGAGGCAGTGCGCACGGTGCTGGCCACCCCGGCGGTGCGCGCCGACCTGCAGCGCCAGGGCATGGAGCCGCAGGCCAGCACGCCCGAAGCGCTGGCGACGCGGATCCGGGAAGAAACCGCGAGCTGGGCCGAGCTGATCCGCGCAAACGGCATCAAGGCCGAATAGCACTGCGGCGCGCGGCGCGCCCGAGCGTTCAACTTGCCTGCTCTGGCTCGCGAACGCGCGGCCGCACCACCAGCGAACGGCGCGGCAATTCCGAGTCGAGCACCAGCCGGCCGTGCACGCGGCCGTTCATCCGCGTGATATGGCGCGTGCAGTCCTGCATATGCGCGGCCATCAGCTTGCGCACCTGCTCGGCATCGCGCGCGCGGGCCGCCGCGACGATCTTCTTGTGGAAGCGGACATTGGACGCGCCGAACTTCTCGTGCTCGCAGGCGGGCGTGTCGTTGCCGAACACCACCAGCTGCCGCAGCATCTCGTTGATCAACTCGCAGCAGAAGCGCAGCATCGGATTCGGATTGGCCGCGGCCAGGATGTCGTGGAAGCTCAGGTCCTCCTGGCGCTGGTCCAGCGGCGCGGCCGCCGAGGCCGAGGTGGGGTCGCACAGGTCGATCGTATGCTCGAGCGCGCGGAAGTCGTCCTCGGTCAGGTGCGGCACCGCGCCGGCGGCCAGCTCCGGCTCGAGCAGCCGGCGCACCGTGTACACGTCGGCGATGCCGACGTCCTTGAAGAACAGATAGTTCTGCATCAGCTGGAAGGTGCGGTCCAGCGGCACCTCGACGATGGTGCCGCCGCCGGCCGGACCGGTGCTGACGCTGATCAGCCCTTGCACCTCCAGCGACTTCAGCGCTTCGCGGATCGTGCTCTTGCTGACGCCGAAGGTCTGCTGCAGCTTGATCTCCTGCGGCAGCTTGTCGCCGGGCTTCAGGTCGCGCTCGGTGATCAGGCGCTTCAGTTCCTCCGCCACCAGGTCGGCGCGCTTCTGCTTGCGGATCGCCAGAGCCGGCGCCTTCGCGCCGCGGAACGTCACCATGGATTGTCCTTCCTTTCGTTTGATCGCCATGCCGGCGCGGCATGCGCCTTGCCGGGTCGCGGCGGTGCCGCCGTGGTCCATGCAGCGGTCCAGCGCGGTCCATCGCGGTGCACCGGGCACCGCCTTCGCGCATGACCGGCGCCTGCACGGGCGCAGGTAAACCCTGACCGGCGCTTCATTGACAGTCGCGCAAACCGGCTCCTATGATGCCTTCAACCAGTTTATACGTATAAATAGAATAAACGGGTTCGATTCTTGCTGTAGCGCTGTTGCGATCCTGTCGCGTGCCGGACCTTCCCTTTCGATGGACCCCACAGATCCAAGGAGTGAGCTTTGAATCGTCGTGACGTGCTCAAACTCGGCGCGCTGGCCGCCGTCCCCGCCTCCCTGCTGCGCGCCGGTGCCGTGCTGGCCGCCGACGATGCGATCGAACTCGGTTGTCCGGTGCCGATGTCTGGCCCGTTCGCGGCCAACGGCAAGTTTGCCGACCTCGGCATGAAGCTGATCGTCGAGCAATACGGCAAGGTGCTCGGCAAGCCGTTGCGCTACAGCGTGCTCGATACCGAAGGCAAGCCCGCCACCGCGGTGCGCAAGGTGCAGGAGCTGGCGCAGCAGAAGAACGCGCGCTACTTCGCCGGCGGCATCCTGTCGTCGGAATCGCTGGCGATGGGCAAGGAGGCCGAGAAATTCGGCGGGGTCTTCGTCACCACCGCCGGCGCCGACGAGATCACCGGCAAGGACTGCAACCGCGCGACCTTCCGCTGGTCGGTGCCGACCTATGGCGCGATCGAGCGCACGGTGCGGCCGCTGATCGAATCGATGCCCAAGGCGAAGCG
Source organism: Cupriavidus sp. HPC(L) (assembly GCF_000307735.3). NCBI lineage: Bacteria > Pseudomonadati > Pseudomonadota > Betaproteobacteria > Burkholderiales > Burkholderiaceae > Cupriavidus > Cupriavidus sp. HPC(L). Next base: position 5,074 of record NZ_AMPR02000034.1, read on the forward strand.
CTGGTACACGATCACGCCGCAATACGTGTTCGGCGAGGGCCTGCTGTCGGCGGCGAAGAATATTTTCAAGGAGAAGGGCATCGAGCATGTGGGCAACAGCTACCACGCGCTCAACGAGAAGGAGTTCAGCGGCTATCTGACCAATGCGATCGCTGCGAAGCCCGACGTGCTGCTGATCCTGAACTTCGGCTCGCAATCGGCCGACACGCTGCGCCAGGCGGTCAGCTTCGGCATGAAGAAGAACACGACGATCCTGCTGGCCTGGGCCTCCGGGCTCGAGCAGTTCGAATCGCTGGGCGCGGACCTGTGCGACGGCGTCTATTTCGGCGCGCAGTACTGGCACGGCGTCGACACGCCGCTGAACCGCGATCTGGTGCAGCGCTGCAAGACGGCCTTCAAGTCCAATCCAAACTACAGCCTGGCTGGTTCCTATATCTGTACCAAGCTGATGCTCGACGCGATGGTCAAGGCCGGCAGCGCCGACCCGAAGGCCGTGATCGCGGCGATGGAAGGGCTCAAGTACGAGGGGCTGACCGGCCCCGAGGAAATCCGCGCCGCTGACCACCAGGTGCTGAAGAACTACTACCTGCTCAAGGGCAAGGCCAAGGGCAAGATGAAGGACAAGGACGACTACGCCGACGTGATCAGCATCGGCAAGGCCTTCCTGCCGCCCGAGCAGACGCAGTGCAAGATGGCTTGAGCGATCCGGCTGATCTTCCCCCTTCTCCCTTCTTTCGCTTGCCGGAGAAGGGTGGGGGACAGGGCAAGGGGCGGTTGCCAACCCCTGCGCTTCGCAACCAGCCCCTCTCCCCAACCCTGTCCCCCTGAGGGGACAGGAAGAACGTCGCGCCTTCGATGGTCAGAGGGCGCCATCCAATCCGACAGCAAAAGCGAAGAAGCGCTTCATGAACGTCTACCTGTTGCAGGTCATCAACGGGATCGGCATCGGCATGCTGTATTTCCTGCTGGCCGTCGGCCTGTCGATCGTCTTCGGCCTGTTGCGCTTCGTCAATTTCGCGCACGGCGCCTTCTATGCGCTCGGCGCGTATCTGTGCTTCCAGGCGCTGCAGCTGGGCATGAACTTCTGGGCCGCGCTGGTGCTGGCGCCCCTGGTGATCGGTGCGCTGGCCTGGCTGGTCGAGCGCGTGATGCTGCGCCACGTCTATGCCCAGCCCCATGAGTTCCACATCCTGGTGACGGTGGGCCTCGCGCTCGCCGTGCAGGAGCTGATCATCGTCGGCTGGGGGCCGCTCGGCGTCGACGTGCCGCCGCCCGACGCGCTGCAGGGCGTGGTGATGTGGGGCGACTTCATCTATCCGAAGTACCGGCTGTTCGTCATCGCGTTCACCGCGCTGCTGGCGGTGGCGCTGTGGTGGCTGCTGGAGGGCACGCGGCTCGGCAGCGCGGTGCGTGCCGGCAGCGAGTCGACGGAGATGGTGTCGCTGCTCGGCATCAACGTGTTCCGGTTGTTCAGCCTGATGTTCGCGCTCGGGGCGGCCACCGCCGCGATCGCCGGCGTGCTGGCCGCGCCGATCCGCGGCGCCGAACCGTTCATGGGCGTCGAGGCGCTGGGCGTCGCCTTCATCGTCGTGGTGGTCGGCGGCATGGGCAGCTTCACCGGCGCGCTGATCGGCGGGCTGCTGGTCGGCGTGGTGCAAAGCCTGATGAGCACGCTGTGGCCCGAGGGCGCCAGGCTGATGATCTATGTCGCGATGGCCGCGGTGCTGCTGCTGCGTCCGCACGGCCTGCTGGGGAGGGGATGATGGCGTATCGATTCTGGTGGCTCGCGCTGGCCGTCACCCTGCTGCTGCCGTTGACGCTGCGCTCCGGCACGCTGGCGACCGAGGTGCTGATCTACGCGATGGCCGTGATGGCCTGCAACCTGCTGCTCGGCTACACCGGGCTGCTGTCGTTCGGCCAGGGCATTTTCTTCGGCCTGGGCAGCTATTCGCTGGGCCTGGCGCTGACCCGCATCGCGCTGCCGGTGCCGATTTCGCTGGCGCTGGCGATCGCCATCGGCGCGGGGGCGGCGGCGCTGGTCGGCTGGTTCTCGATTCGGCAGCGCGGCACCTACTTCGTGATGCTGACGCTGGCGTTCTCGCAGATGTTCTATTTCCTGGCCTATTCGGTGCCGTCGCTGACCGGCGGCGACAACGGCCTGCTTGACATCCCGAGACCCGCGCTGTCGATCGCCGGGCGCGAGCTGGTCTCGCTGGCCTCGCCGTGGCAGTTCTACGGCTTCGTCGCGGTGCTGTTCCTGGTGGTGTTCTTCCTGGTGCTGCGCGTCACCGATTCGGTGTTCGGCCGCACGCTGCTGGCAATCCGCGACAACGAGGAGCGGGCGCTGGCGGTCGGCTACAACATCAAGGCGTTCAAGCTGCTGGCCTTCGTGATCTCCGGCGCGGTAACCGGGCTCGCCGGCGGCCTGCATGCGATGCTGACCGGCATCGCGCCGCTGGCCAATATCGACTACCACGTCAGCGAGATGATCCTGATCATGACGGTGATCGGCGGCACCGCCAACGTGTTTGCGTCGGTGCTGGGCGCGGCGTTCTATGTGCTGCTGGCCGACTGGCTGTCGACACTGTGGCCGCGCTGGCTGATGCTGCTGGGCTTCCTGCTGATCGCGGTCAGCCTGTTCATGCAGCGCGGCCTGTGGGGGCTGGGCACGACGATATGGCTGCGGCTGCGCGGCATCCGCCGCGAGCCGGCCGCGATCGGTCCCGATACGGAAGCCGCCGCGGGAGTCGCCACGGAAGCAGTCACCGCAAGGGAGGAACGCGCATGACCGCCCCGATCCTCGAGGCCACCGGCGTGGTCAAGCAGTACGGCAAGTTCATGGCGCTGGGCGGCGTGGATCTTCGCGTGATGCCGGGCACTGTGCATTCGGTGATCGGTCCGAACGGCGCCGGCAAGACCACGCTGTTCCATATGCTGACCGGCACGCGCAGCGTGACCAGCGGGCGCATCGTCTTCGACGGGCACGACGTCACCGGCGAGACCGACTACCAGCGCGTGCAGCGCGGCATCGCGCGCTCGTTCCAGGTCACCAGCTTGTTTCCCAGCCTGCCGGTGCGCGAGAACCTGCGGCTGGCCGCGCTCGGCACGCAGCCGCGGCGCGCGATGAACTGCTGGCGCCGTCCGGTCGGCGAGCTGGCCTGTACGGAGACGGTCGAGCGCGTGCTCGAGCGGCTCGAGCTGACCCGCGTCGCCGGCGCGGTCGCCGGTGCGCTGTCGCACGGCCAGCAGCGCCGGCTCGAAGTCGGCATGGCGCTGGCCGCGCGGCCGCGCGCGATCTTCCTCGACGAGCCGACCTCGGGCATGGGCGTCGACGATCTCGGCGCGATGAAGCGGCTGATCCGCGGGCTGGCCGAGGATCATACCGTCGTGCTGATCGAGCACAACATGGACATCGTGATGGACATTTCCGACACCATCACCGTGATGCAGCAGGGCAAGGTGCTGATGGAAGGCCCGCCCGACACCGTGCGCGGCGATCCGCGCGTGCGCGCGGCCTATCTCGGCAACATGATCACCGGAGGCGAGCGATGACGATGCTCGATGTGCAGGCCATCCATGGCTACTACGGCAAGAGCCATGTGCTGCAGGGCGTCTCGCTGGCGGTGGGCGAGGGCGAACTGGTGACGCTGCTGGGCCGCAACGGCGCCGGCAAGTCGACCACGCTGAAGGCGATCGCCGGCGTGGTGCCGCCACGCGGCGGCCGCGTGCTGTTTCGCGGCAACGATATCGCGGGGCTGCCGCCGCACCGGATCGCCGCCCAGGGGCTGTGTTTCGTGCCCGAGCATCGCGGCATCTTCAAGCTGCTGACCGTCGAGGAGAACCTGAAGCTCGGGGCCCGGCGCGATTCTCCGTGGCAGCTCGACGACGTCTACCGGATCTTCCCGCGGCTGCGCGAGCGGCGCCGCAACAGCGGCGCAAACCTCTCCGGCGGCGAGCAGCAGATGCTGGCCATTGCCCGCGCGCTGATGAACCATCCGCGCCTGCTGATGCTCGACGAGCCGGTCGAAGGCCTGGCGCCGGTGATCGTCGAGGAAATCGTTGCGCAGCTGAAGTTGATCAAGGCGGCCGGCGTGCCGATCCTGCTGGTCGAGCAGAACCTGGAGGTCTGCACGCAGTTGGCCGAGCGGCACGTGATCATCGAGCAGGGCGCGGTCGTCTATACCGGTACCAATGCGCAATTCATCGCCGACGAGGCGGTCAAGGACCGCTATCTCGGCGTGGGCCTGGCGGCGTGACGATCGCGCCGTCACCGTTTCCATTCCGTCGTCCCCGCGCAGGCGGGGACTCAGCGACTTCAAGCCGCTGGGCCCCTGCCTGCGCGGGGACGACAAAGAGCTAGCTTCGGAATATCGACATGTCAGTTGACCTCACCATGCACCCCCAAGCCAACGCCGTTCCAGCGCCGGATATCGACGCGCTGCGCATCGACGGCGCCCGCCTGTGGGACGCACTGATGCGGCTCGCACAGATCGGTTCGACGTCCAAGGGCGGCGTCTGCCGGCTCGCGCTGACCGATCTCGATCGCCAGGGCCGCGACTTCTTCGTCGCCGAGGCCAAGGCGATCGGTTGTGCGATTCGCGTCGATGCGATCGGCAATATCTTCGCGCGCCGGGCCGGACGCGACGACACGCTGCCGCCGGTGATGACCGGCAGCCATATCGATACGCAGCCGACCGGCGGCAAGTTCGACGGCAACTATGGCGTGCTGGCCGGGCTGGAAGTGTTGCGCACGCTGGCCGACGCCGGCATCGTCACCGACGCGCCGCTCGAGGTCGCGGTGTGGACCAACGAAGAGGGCTCGCGCTTCGTGCCGGTGATGATGGGCTCGGGGGCCTTCATCGGCGAGTTCGCACTCGACCATGTGCTGGCGCAAACAGACCGCGACGGCGTGCGCGTCGGCGACGCGCTGAACGAGATCGGCTATGCCGGCGCCGAGCCGGTCGGCGGCCGCGCCGTCGGCGCTTATTTCGAGGCCCATATCGAACAGGGTCCGGTGCTCGAGGCGAACGACACGGTGATCGGCGTGGTCACCGGCGCGCTTGGACAACGCTGGTACGACGTGGTGCTGACCGGCATGGAGGCGCACGCCGGACCCACGCCGATGGCGCTTCGACGCGACGCGCTGCTGGCCGCGTCCGAACTGGTCGGCATCGTCAACCGCATCGCGCTGGACCATCCGCCGCACGGACGCGGCACGGTCGGCTGCCTGTCGGTCCATCCCGACTCGCGTAACGTGATCCCGGGCCGCGTGACGATGACGGTGGACCTGCGCGCCGCCGACGACACCGTGCTCTCCGCGATGGACGCGGCCCTGCATCGGGCCTGCACTGCGCTGTCCGAACGTTCGGGCATCGACATCGAGGTCCGGCAGGTGGTCTATTTCCCGCCGCAGCCCTTCGAGCCACGGCTGGTGCAGGCCGTGCGCGACGGCGCCGCGCAGCTGGGGTTGTCGGCGATGGAAGTGGTCAGCGGCGCCGGCCACGATGCCGTCTATCTGGCCCGGGTCGCACCGACCGCAATGATCTTCGTGCCGTGCAAGGACGGCATCAGCCATAACGAGATCGAGGACGCCCGCCCCGAGCATCTGGAGGCCGGCGCCAACGTGCTGCTGCACGCGATGCTCGACGCCGCGCGCGGGCGCTGAGCCCGCTGTCTGACCCGGCCTCCGACCCACACCGCACCGACCCGGACCCACGCGATGAAAATCCTGATCGCCCGCCTCAATCACGAGACCAATACCTTCTCGCCGGTGCCCACACCGCTGGCGTCGTTCGACCCGCGCTATGGCGAGGACGGCTATCGTGCCGCGCGCGGCACGCGCACCGCGGCCGGCGCCTTCATCGAGCTGGCCGAAGCGGCCGGCGCCGAGATCGTGGTGCCGGTGATCGCCGGCGCCAACCCCAGCGGCCGCGTCGCGGCGCAGGCCTATACCGCGCTGTGCGACGCGATCGTCGAGGCCGCGCCGGGCTGCGATGCGGTGATGCTGGACCTGCACGGCGCGATGGTGGCCGAGAACAGCGACGACGGCGAGGGCGACCTGCTCGAACGCCTGCGCGCGGTACTGCCCGACAAGCCGATCGCGGTCGCGCTGGACCTGCACGGCAATATCACGCAGAAGCTGATCGACCACGTCGACGTGGCGGTCAGCTTCAAGACCTATCCGCACGTCGACATGTACGAGACCGGCGAGCACGCGGGCCGGCTGCTGCTCGACCATATCGCGGGCCGCACGAAACCGGTGGTGGCCTGGCGCCGCCTGCCGCTGCTGACGCATACGCTGTGCAGCCGCACCGATCAGGGCGCGATGCAGCGCGCGGTGGCGCTCGCAAGGGAGGCGGAAGTGCAAGGCATGCTGGCGGTTTCGGTGCTGGCCGGCTTCGGCCTGGCCGATATCGCGGCGCCTTGCCTGAGCGTGATCGTCGTCGGCGACGGCGATGCCGCCGCCGCAGACGCGGTCGCGCAACGCATTGCCCAGCAGATCTGGGACGACCGCGCCGGCTTCGTCTACGACAGCGAGCCGCTGGCGCAATCGATCGCACGCGCGGCCGAACTTGCCGACGCGCCGGGCGAGGGCCCCGTGCTATTGCTCGACCACGGCGACAACTGCATGTCCGGCGGCACTTGCGACAACATGGCCGTGCTGCACGAAGCGCTGGCACAGGGCTTGACCGGCATCGCGGTCGGGCCGGTCTGCGATCCAGAGGCGGTGGCCGCGCTGATCGCCGCCGGCGTCGGCGCCACGGTGACGCTGCCGGTCGGCGACAAGGTGGCGCTGACCCAGCTCGGCGTCTATCCGCAGTCGAAGCCGCTGACCGGCAAGGTGGCCGCGCTCGGCGACGGCGAATACGTGATCAGCGGCCCAACCTATACCGGCCAGCGCATCCGCATGGGACGCAGCGCGCTGCTCGATATCGGCGCCGCGCAGATCGTGATCGTCGAGACGCCGCAGGAGCATTGGGACCTCGGCATCTTCACGCATATCGGCGTGGATCCGCATCGCGCGCGCTTCCTGCTGCTGAAATCGCGGATGTACTGCCGGCCGGTGTTCGTGCCGATCGCCCGTGCCGTGGTCGAGTGCGATGGGGAGGGCGTGACCAGCTCGCGCTACGAGCGCTTTCCGTTCCAGCGCGTGGCGCGGCCGGTCTATCCGCTCGATCCGGAGACGAACTGGCGGTAGAGCCCGCAGCGTATCCCGTCGTCCCCGCGAACGCGGGGACCAGGGGTCTTTGCTCTCTGCTGATGCAAGCCGCTAGACCCCCGGCCTTCGCGGGGGCGACGAGGAGAGAAGAAGGAGGGGATCGCGCTCCCTCGCTTTCACGCGAAACGTCAGTCCTGCAATTCCGGCGGCAGCTTGCCGCCGTTCCGCGCCAGTTCCTGCATCACGCGCTTGTGCAGCCACGTATTCATCGCGGCCGAGTCGTTCATGTCGCCGTTGTATTGCAGCTCGCGCGCAAGCTCCTTGCGATGCTCGAGGCTGCTGTCCAGTCCCAGCGCCTTCATCGTGTCGACGATCGACGTGCGCCAGTTCAGCTTCTGGCCGCTCTGCTGTGCGAGGTCGTCGAGAATCTTCTCGACGTCGACCTCGGACAGCGGCGCCTGCGCGGCACCGGTTGCGGTGCCGCCGGCCGTTGCGCCGGCAGTGGTATTGCCGCCGCCGACGCCCGCCGTCACCGGCGCCGTGGCCGGCGGCGCAGCGCCCTG